>CAXAWD010000343.1:0-4681 GCA_963972325.1 uncultured Acidimicrobiaceae bacterium | reverse complement strand
CGGGTGTTTCGGAAGAAGTGGAGTCGGCGCCCTGCCGGCCCCAGCGAGCGAAGCGCCTGACCGGGTGTTTCGGAAGAAGTGGAGTCGGCGCCCTGCCGGCCCCAGCGAGCGAAGCGCCTGACCGGGTGTTTCGGAAGAAGTGGAGTCGGCGCCCTGCCGGCCCCAGCGAGCGAAGCGCCTGACCGGGTGTTTCGGAAGAAGTGGAGTCGGCGCCCTGCCGGCCCCAGCGAGCGAAGCGAGCGAACCTGATGGCCAAGTCCGACAAGCGGGTGAAGATCACCCTCGAATGCACCGAGTGCAAGCGGCGCAACTACATCACGATGAAGTCCAAGATCAACGATCGGGAACGTCTCGAGATGAACAAGTACTGCAGCAACGAGCGCAAGCACACCATGCACAAGGAGACTCGCTGACTCGTCAGGGTGCCTGACGAGGGACCGCTGGTACGCTGGTGATCCCATTCCGAGGGCAGTAGCTCAGTTGGTAGAGCATCGGTCTCCAAAACCGACGGTTGGGGGTTCGAGTCCCTCCTGCCCTGCCCAGACGAGACGCGTAGAAAGATCCCATGTCACTCGATGACCTGAACCGTGAACAGAAGCGTGCCCTGAAGCGTCAAGGCGCTTTGGACGAGCGCGGCGCGCCCACCAAGGCGCCCCGTGCCCAGGCGACGCGTGAGCGGGTCGGTCCGGCGCAGTACCTCCGTGAGGTCCGCGACGAGATGCGCAAGGTGGCTTGGCCGAGCCGCCCCGAGGTGGTTCGCTACTCGATCATCGTCACCGCCACCGTCGTGGTGTACACCGCTTTCGTCGGCGGTATCGACTTCGGCCTCCGGTACGTCGCAGATTGGTTCTACGCATGAGTGACAACCCCACCGACCTGGTGACAGACGACGTCGACGACGCGGCCACCGACACCGACACCGACGCTGCGGCCGACACGCCCGCGCCGAGCGATCTGCTGCCGGTCGGCGACGCCGATCTCAGCGAGGGCAACGACCCGACCGAGGCCGATGTGCCCGTGCTCGGCAACGCCGACGCCGTCGAGGCCGGTGCGCTGCTGCCCGTCGGCGATCTCGCCGACACCGAAGCAGCCGACGACACCGAGTCGGACGAGACCGAGCCGGAGACCTCCGAGACAGAGTCCTCCGAGCCCGCCGACGACGTCGAGGTCATCACCGAAGCCGACGCCGTTGCGGAGTCGACCGACGACGACGTCGACGAGGACGACCCCTGGACCCGTCCGGGTTCGTGGTACGTCGTGCACACCCAGTCGGGCTACGAGAAGAAGGTCACCGCCAACCTCAACGCCCGTATCCAGTCGATGAACATGGAAGACATGATCTACGAGGTCGTGATCCCCATGGAAGAGGTCGTCGAGTTCAAGAACGGCAAGAAGCAGACGGTGCAGCGCAAGGTGTTCCCGGGCTACCTGCTCGTGCGTTGCCGCATGACCGACGAGTCGTGGTACTGCATCCGCAACACGCCGGGCGTCACCGGGTTCGTCGGCCAGAGCGACCGCGGCCAGAAGCCGACGCCGCTGCGCCGCCGCGAGGTGCGCACGTTCCTGTCGACCAAGGCTCCCGGCGCCGACGCCGAGGCCGCACGTCCCAAGCCCAAGCTCGATTACGAAGAGGGCGAGAGCGTGCGCGTCAAGGAAGGCCCGTTCGCCGACTTCCTCGGCACGGTCGCCGAGATCAACGCCGACCACATGAAGCTGAAGGTGCTCGTCAACATCTTCGGCCGCGAGACGCTGGTGGAGATGGACTTCAGCCAGGTCAGCAAGCTGTAACAGACCGAAGTCCCAACAAGTCGAAGTACGGATGGTCGGCGCCCTGCCGGCCCCAGTGAACGAAGTGAGCGAGTAGTCATGGCAAAGAAGAAAGTCGCTGCGATCGTCAAGATCCAGATCGAGGCCGGCAAGGCGAGCCCCGCGCCGCCCGTCGGTACCGCGCTCGGCCCGCACGGCATCGCGATCATGGACTTCGTCAAGGCCTACAACGCCAAGACCGAGGCCCAGGCCGGCACCGTCGTGCCGACCGAGATCACGATCTACGAAGACCGCACGTTCGACTTCATCCTGAAGACGCCGCCGGCTCCCGTGCTGATCCGCAAGGCGCTCGGCCTCGACAAGGCCGCCAACAACCCGGGCTCCGAGACGGTCGGCACGATCAGCGACGCGCAGATCGAAGAGATCGCCAAGATCAAGATGCCCGACCTCAACGCGAACGACATCGAAGCCGCCAAGCAGCAGATCCGCGGCACCGCCCGTTCCATGGGGATTGCGGTCGGCTGACGCCGCCCGGGGCCGACTTCGTCGGCCCTCCAGCGACTCCGTCGCTCGCAATCCTTTCTCCGGGCTTCGCCCGGAATCGTCGGCTCCGCCGACTCTGCACGTTGGGCACACTCCGGGCTTCGCCCGGAACGTCGGCTCTGCCGACACCGCCGAACGTGCGTCACGACACCAACAACAGCTCGGCCTCGGAGGACCTCGCCGGGGGAGCTCGACCATGAGGGAGACAACCAATGTCCGGTAAGAAGTACGCAGACGCGCTGAAGAAGTTCGATCGGGAGCAGTTCTACGGCCCCGCCGACGCAGTGCGGCTCGCCAAGGAAACCGCCACCGCCAAGTTCGACGAGAACCTCGACGTGGTCTTCCGCCTCGGCGTCGACCCCCGCAAGGCCGATCAGATGGTGCGCGGCACCGTCGCCCTGCCGTCCGGCACGGGCAAGGACGTCCGCGTCGCCGTGTTCGCCTCCGGTGAGGCCGCCGACGCCGCTCGCGCCGCCGGCGCCGACCTCGTCGGTGGCGACGACCTCGCCGCCACCATCGAGGGTGGCGAGATGGAGTTCGACATCGCGATCGCCACGCCCGACATGATGCCGACCGTCGGTCGCCTCGGTCGGGTGCTCGGCCCGCGTGGTCTGATGCCGAACCCGAAGACCGGCACGGTCACCACTGACGTCGGCAAGGCCGTCGAGGAGTTCAAGGGCGGCAAGGTCGAGTACCGCACCGACCGCTACGGCAACGTGCACGTGCAGCTCGGCCGCGCCGCGTTCGACCTCGACAAGCTCGAGGCCAACTTCCGGGCGGTGCTCGACGAGATCCAGCGCGCCAAGCCGGCCTCGGCGAAGGGCCGCTACATCAAGAAGATCACGATC
This sequence comes from uncultured Acidimicrobiaceae bacterium, assembly GCA_963972325.1. Classification (GTDB taxonomy): domain Bacteria; phylum Actinomycetota; class Acidimicrobiia; order Acidimicrobiales; family Ilumatobacteraceae; genus Ilumatobacter. The sequence goes on along the minus strand of CAXAWD010000343.1, from coordinate 1,523 downwards.
TCGGCCACGATGGGCCCCGGTGTCCGCGTCGACATCAACCGGCTGAAGCCCGAACAAGACTGAACGCCCCGTCGCGCAGCGACCAACGAGTTCGACGTGCGTCCGGCCGATTCGGCCGGACGTTCGTCGTGGGTGGCCGATGTCCGGATGTCGTCAGTTCGGCGGTGCGGTGATCTGTTCGACCGCCGCGAGGCCGGCGGTGTACGCGAGCGGGCACTCACGCCGACCTGGCCGTCGATGTCGTCGGCGAGGGACGCCGGCAGGGGAGTGGTCGCGGTCATCGGGCCGGAACTCCCGCTCGCGACGACGTAGCGGCGGCGGCGAACACGTCGAGCAGCTGTTCACTGCGGAGTCGGAACCCTTCGGAGAAGGCCGCCAGCAGCAGCGTGACGGCCATCACGAGTGCCATCCCCAGTCCGATCACCAAGAAGCGGGTGAGGCGGGACCGGAAATCCGGCCAAGCCACCATCCACGCGAAACCCCAGTTCACCACGACGCCCCTCCAGCCGACGACCACTGTACCCAGGGGTGCTCCGTCGGCCGGGACTCCGAGGCGGCGAGCGGATCTCCGGGTGGGGGACGCGGGTGACGGGCGCGGTGCCGGGATTCGGGCGCCCGGGTCGAGGGAACGGTTCGAGCGCTCGGTATCGTGGCCGGTTGACATATATCCGGTTGCTCGCCGAAGACCGCTGGCCCAGACCTCGATCGCCGATCGGGGGACGGAGAATGGGTTCACCCCACCAGCCGAGGTGCACGCTCCTACGAGTTTCGTTCGTTCCCCGTGAACGGTCGCTCCTCGTGGCGTCGCCCATCCCGACCCGTTCGGGAGCGAGCCACGAGTTGTAGCGAAAGGAGGTGCACACACATGAGTGAAACAGACACCACATCGACGCGTGAACCACGCGCCGACAAGGTTGCCATCGTCGAAGAGATCACCGCCAAGCTGAACGACGCCCGGGCGGTGTTCGTGACGGAGTACCGCGGCATGACCGTGCCAGCCATGGCAGAGGTCCGCAACGCGCTTCGTCCCGCCGACGCCCAGCACGTGATCTACAAGAACACGCTGACGCGTCTCGCGGTGAAGAACGCCGGCATCGAGGGTCTCGACGAACACCTCTCGGGGCCGACGGCCCTGACGTTCGTCAACGGCGACGTCGCCGGTGCCGCAAAGGCACTGCGTGACACGGCCAAGACGCAGCCCGAGCTGATCATCAAGGGTGGCGTGCTCGGCTCGGCCGCGCTGTCGTCCGCCGATGTCAAGGCCCTGGCCGATCTGCCGTCGCGTGACGAGTTGCTGGCGAAGTTCGCCGGTGCTCTGCAGGCGCCGCTGGTCAAGACCGCCGGCCTGTTGCAGGCCCTGCCCCGCAACTTCGCCTACGGCCTCAACGCCCTCATCGAGAAGCAGGACGCCTGACGCACCGCTTCTGACACACCATCCGTCAACGACAACCGATTTCCGCACCACCACGGTGCAACCACTTTCAACAAGGAGACCAACACCATGGCAACCAAGGACGAGATTC
>CAXAWD010000342.1:0-4712 GCA_963972325.1 uncultured Acidimicrobiaceae bacterium | reverse complement strand
TGTGGGGAGAACCGGGCACCAACGGCCAGCACGCGTTCTACCAACTGCTCCACCAGGGCACCCGCGTGGTGCCGGCCGACTTCATCGGGTTCGCGCAACCGAACCATCCGTACCAGCATCATCACGACCTGCTGATGGCGAACCTGTTCGCGCAGGCCGAAGCGCTGGCGTTCGGGCGGGTCAACGTCGACGAGCCGTACCGTCACTTCCCGGGCGATCGGCCGAGCACGATGATCCTCGCCGAGCGCCTGACCCCGTCGGTGCTCGGCCAGCTGATCGCGCTGTACGAGCACGTCGTGTTCGTGCAGGGTGTGATCTGGGGGATCGACAGCTTCGATCAGTGGGGCGTCGAGCTCGGCAAGGAACTCGCCAACCAGATCACCCCGGAGCTGACCGACGAACCCAACCCGTCAGCCCACGACACGAGCACCAACGCCACCATCGCCTGGTACCGAGAGCACCGCACCGACTGATCCGCGCCGAGGTCGGGCGCCGATTCCGCGCGGAAGTGATGGCGTGGGGCCTTCGGTGCGGCAGAATCGGAGACCTATGAGTGACTCGGCACCGGCAATCGAACGAATCGGCGTGGTGGGCTGCGGCCTGATGGGCTCGGGCATCGCCGAGGTCTCGGCACGCGCCGGCCTCGACGTGATGGTCCGTGAGGTCAACGAGGCAGCGGCCGAAGCCGGCCGGGCCCGACTGGTGAAGTCGCTCGACCGCGGCCTCAGTTCCGGGAAGATGACCGAGCAGGAACGCGACGACGCCCTCGCCCGGCTGAGCTTCACCACCGACCTCGCCGATCTCGCCGATCGGCAACTGGTCGTCGAAGCCGTCGTCGAGGACGAGGCGATGAAGGTCGACATCTTCCAGCAGCTCGATGCGGCGGTCACCGCCGACGACGCGATCCTGGCGAGCAACACCAGCTCGATCCCGATCATGAAACTCGGCACCGCCACCGGCCGACCCGAGCAGGTCATCGGCATCCACTTCTTCAATCCGGTGCCCGTGCTGAAGCTGGTCGAGCTGGTCACCAGCCTGATGACGAGCGACGAGACGACCCAGCGCAGCGAGTCGTTCGCCACCGACGTGCTGAACAAGCGGGTGATCCACAGCCAGGACCGCGCCGGCTTCGTGGTCAACGCCCTGCTGATCCCGTACCTGCTGTCGGCGATCCGCATGATGGAGTCGGGGTTCGCCTCCGCCGAAGACATCGACACCGGCATGGTCGAGGGGTGCAGCCACCCGATGGGCCCGCTCCATCTCACCGACCTGATCGGGCTCGACACCACGCTCGCGGTGGCCGAGAGCCTCTACACCGAGTTCAAGGAACCGCTCTACGCCCCGCCGCCGCTGCTGTCGCGCATGGTCGACGCGGGCCTGCTCGGCCGCAAGGCCGGCCGGGGCTTCTACGACTACCACCGCTGACACATGGCCGACCGCGTCGAACGCCTCACGAACCTGCTGGCACTGCTGCTCGAAACACCCGAGCCGCTCAGCCTCGTGCAGATCGCCGGTGAGCTGAGCGGTCAGTACCCCGAGTCGCAAACGGCGCGGCGGGCGGCGTTCGAGCGCGACAAGGCGGCGCTCCGGGAGATCGGGGTGCCGATCGAGCAGGAGATCATCGGCGGCTCCGACGCCGGCCAGACCCGCTACTGGATCGCGCGCGACCGGTACGAACTCGCCGGGCTCGACCTCGACGACGACGAGATGCGGGCGCTGCAGGTCGCGCTGGCCGCCACGCGCCCCGGGTCGTCGTCGGCGCAGGACGCGCTGTGGAAGCTCGGCGGCGGCGTGATCGACCGCGGCGCCACCGTGGTCGCCAACCTGCCCGACGCCGCCGAATTGCCCACCCTGCGCGAAGCGGTGTCGACACGGCGCACGGTGGCGTTCCGCTATCACGACCTCGATCGCGCGGTCGACCCGTGGGGCCTGCTGCTCCGCGACGGCTACTGGTACCTGATCGGGTTCGACCACGAGCGGGGTGAGCGGCGGACGTACCGCATCGACCGCATCGACGGCGACGTCAGCATCGACCCCGATCGCGAACCGTTCGAGCGGCCCGCCGACTTCGACCCGCGCACCGCGTTCCCCGACGACCCGAAGATGATCGGTGCCGATGCCACCGCGCCCGACGCGCTGGTTCGCATCGACGCGTCGCGGGCGGCAGCCGTCGTTCGCGATCTCGGCTCCGACCGGGTGCGACGCGAACTCGACGGCGGCGCGGTCGAAGTGGCGGTGCCGTGCGCCAACGTGCCGGCGTTCCGGTCGTGGCTGCTCGGCCACCTCGAACACGCCGAGGTGCTCGAACCGGCCGCGGTGCGCGACGACGTGGTGGCATTCCTCGAGGCGGCGCTGGCATGAGCGCCGCGCGACGTGGGCCGCGCGGCGCCGAAGACCGCCTGCGGCGCCTCCTGGTGATGTTGCCGTGGCTGATGGAACGGGGCGAGGTGCCCGTCGCCGAGGCCGCGCAGCGATTCGACCTGACCGAAGCCGAGATCGCCAAGGACCTCGAACTCGTCGCGATGTGCGGCCTGCCGCCCTTCGTCGACGAACTGATCGACGTGTTCATCGACGACGGCATGATCTGGGTCGGCGTACCACGGCTGTTCACCCGGCCGCTGCGCCTCAACGCGGTCGAGGCGTGGGAGTTGCTCGCGGCGGGCCGTGCGGCGATGGAGCTGCGTGGGGCCGACGCCGACGGCCCACTCGGTCGGGGGCTCGCGAAGCTGGCCGCGGCGCTCGGCGACGACGACACGTCGGGCGTCCGGATCGACCTCGACCGGCCCGACGCAGCCAACACGCTGGCCGACGCCGTCGAACGCGGCGAACAGATGCGCATCACCTACGTGAGCCCGGCCCGCGACGACGTGACCGAACGGCTCGTGTTGCCCCGCCAGGTGTTCACCGACCGGGGCGAGTGGTACGTCACCGCCGACGACGAGCGCTCCGGCGAGGTCCGCACCTTCCGCATCGACCGGATCGAGACGATCGAACCGACCGGCCTGACCCCGACCCCGTCGTCCGATCCGTTGCCGGTCCCCGGCTCGTGGTTCACCGACGGGTCGATCCCGCGGGTGACCGTGCGGTTGGCTCCGCCGGCACACTGGGTGATCGAGCGGTACCCGCACGACGACACGAGTGACCCGGACGACGACGGATGGGTCACCGCGACCCTCCCGGTCGTGAGCGAACCGTGGTTCACCCGGCTGCTGGTGCGGTTGGGGCCCGATGCCGACGTGGTCGAGCCGAGCGAGTGGCAGAACACCGCCCGAGCGGCGACCGAACGCGTGCTGGCGCGCTACCGGCGCTCGTAGAGCGGATCGAGGTGGTCGGCGGCGGTGACGCCGTGGCCGGCCAGCAGGTACGGCAGTGCCGCCGCGGTCGCCCGGGCGTCGTGGAGCGCGTCGTGTGGGCGGTCGTTGCTGATGCCGTACCGCTCACACACGTCGCCCAGGCGGTGCGAGAGCGCCCGATCGGGGTCGAGGGTTCGTGAGAGGCGCAGCGTGCACAGGCGGTGCGCCGGGGTGACCGACACCTTCGAGCGACGTGCCGCCCGCTCGATGAACGACCAGTCGAACCGGACGTTGTGCGCCGTGAACACCGCCCCGTCGAGCCGGCGAGCGAGTTCGGTGAGGGCATCGCGCTGACGGGGGGCGCCGCGCAGGCGGGCACGCGTGATGCCGTGCACACGCCGTGGGCCCACGCGCCCGAGTGGCCATCGGAGCTTGATCAGGGTCGACCACTCGTCGACGACGACGCCGTGCTCGACGGTGACGACGGCGATCTGGAGCAAGCGGTGTCGCCGCGTGGACAGCCCGGAGGTCTCGACGTCGACGACGGCGAAGCGGGGGAGCCCGGTGAGGTCGGCCCGGACGGCCACAGGTGGATCCGGAGCGGTGTGCTCGGACGTGTCGGCTGCCTCCACACCCAGCAACTTAGACCGCGGGTGTCGCAACCTTCGATCGGTCGTGGGTCGAGCGCTCGGCTGGGGGCTCAGAGCAGTTCGGCGGCGAGGCTCGCGACGTCGCTGCGTTCACAGGCCGTGAGCGTGACGTGTCCGAAGCAGCGTTGGCCACCGAACGCGTTGGTGAGCACAGCGAGCGCGTTGTTCGACTCGCCGAGGTACGGGGCGTCGATCTGGCTCGTGTCGCCGGTGAAGATGACCTTGGTGCCGTCGCCGATCCGCGTCAGGATCGTGCGGAGCGTGGTCGGTTCGAGGTTCTGGGCTTCGTCGATCACCACGATCTGGCGTTGCAGCGATCGGCCACGGAGGAACGTGACCGACTCGAGCGAGAGCTGGCCGCGAGCGGTGAGTTCTTCGATCAGCCGACCTGCGTCATGGCTGCTGTTGCGGTCGGTGAGCGCCACGATCGCGTCGTGGATCGCCGACATCCAGGGATCGAGCTTCTCTTCGAGTCCGCCGGGGAGGAAGCCGACGTCGGCGCGACCGACCGGCACGAGGGGCCGGTACACCGCGACGCGCTCGTAGCGCTGCTGCTCGACGACCTGTTCGAGCGCGGCGGCGATGGCGAGGATGGTCTTGCCGGTACCGGCGCGGCCGTCGAGCGTCACGACGGCGATCTCGGGGTCGAGGAGGAGCTCCGTGGCGAACCGCTGCTCCTTGTTGCGGGGACGGAGTCCCCACGGCTCGGGGGTGGAGTGGGGAAGCAGCACGAGTTCGTCGTCGATCCGACGTGTGAGTGCCGACTGCG
>CAXAWD010000341.1:0-4726 GCA_963972325.1 uncultured Acidimicrobiaceae bacterium | reverse complement strand
TGGGCGTGTTCGACCGTGCCGCCGGCGACGCGGTCGGCTGGTTCGACGAGACCCTGATCCGCAACCAGGACTACGAACTCAACATCCGACTGCGGCTGGCCGGTGGCCAGGTCTGGTTCGATCCCGAACTCAGCGTCGGCTACCGACCCCGGGGAACGTGGCAGGCCCTCGCCAGGCAGTACTACGAGTACGGCTGGTGGAAGGCCGAAGTCCTGCAGCGGTACCCCGGTTCGCTCCGCGCCCGTCAGGCAGGTGCCGCCTCGGCGCTCCCCGTCGGTGTCGTCGGCGCCGCGTTCGTGCTGCGACGTCGGTCGTTGCGCATCGCCGGCCTCGCGGCGCTCGTCGTCGCCGCGGTCGGGGCGACGAAGGCGCCGCGTTCGGTCGGGGCCCTGGCGGTGGTCGCCGTCAGCCAGCTCTCCTGGAGTGCCGGTTTCCTCGCCCGCACGATCCGTGGTGGCGAGGCAGACCAACTCGTCCCGACCAGCCCCCGGTAACATCCTGCGGGTGAGCCAGCCGAACCTTCCGGGTCTCACGACGACCGACGGCCTGAGCGACGCACGCGAGGCCGAGCGTCTGTCCTCCTACCTGCGGGGAATCTGGGGTCGTCGTCACTACATCGCGTACGTCTCGAGATCGGCGCTGCGAACCCGACAGATCAACTCGGTGCTCGGCAACCTGTGGCATCTCCTCAACCCGCTGCTGCAGATCGGCGTCTTCTTCCTGTTCTTCGGGCTCGTCCTCAAGACGACCCGAGGCGTCGACAACTTCCTCGGCCACCTGTCGATCGGCATCTTCGTCTACAGCTACTCGCAGAAGTGCGCGATCACCGGCGGACGCAGCCTGGTCAAGTACCGCAGCCTGATGAAGATGGTGTCGTTCCCCCGCGCCACGTTGCCGCTCACCACCACGGTGACCGAGGCGTTCGCCACGATCGCACCGTTCGTCGTGATGTTCTTCGTCGCGTTGGCCACCGGTGAGCCTCCCGCACTGAGCTGGCTGCTGGTGATCCCGTTCTTCGCGATCCAGACCGCCTTCAACGCCGGCCTGGCGATGATCACGGCCCGCGCCGTCAGCCACCTGGCCGACGTCCAGCAGATCCTGCCGTTCATCTTCCGGCTCGGGTTCTACTTCTCCGGTGTCCTGTTCAACGTGAACGCGTACGTCGACGGGAAGTCGTACGAGATCGTGTTCCGGCTCAACCCGCTGTACTGCTTCCTCGAGGTGTACCGAGGGGCGATCCTCGACGGGCACGAGATGGACTGGGCGCTGGCGGCGATCGCCACGGCGTGGTCGGTGGGCATCCTCGTCGTCGGCTTCTGGTGGTTCCGCCGAGCGGAGGACTCGTATGGCGAATCCTGACGGTGCGGGCCAGGCATCCGAGGCGCCGATGGCACCGGCGATCGTCGTCGACGACGTCCACGTCCGATACCGGGTCCTCGAAGACCGCAACCTCCACCTCACCGAGGTCATCCGCGACGGCTTCCGGTCTCGTCGCAGCACCGAGGTCCACGCCGTCCGTGGCGTGAGTCTCACGATCGGCGTCGGCGAGTCGGTCGGATTGCTCGGCCCCAACGGATCGGGCAAGTCGACGCTGTTGCGAACCATCGCCGGGGTGCAGCCGCTGGCGTCGGGCCGGGTCCTCATCCGCGGCCGTGCCCAACTGCTCGCCGTGAACGCGGCACTCGACGCTCAACTGTCGGGGCGTCGTAACGTGATGCTGGGCGGTCTCGCCATGGGGCTGCTGCCCGAACAGATCCAGGCCCGACTTCCCGACGTGATCGAGTTCTCCGAACTCGCCGATGCGATCGACCGCCCGATGCGTACGTACAGCTCCGGTATGAAGGCGAGGCTCACCTTCTCGATCGCCACGATGACGCAGCCCCCGATCCTGTTGATCGACGAGGCGCTCGCCGTCGGCGACCGGCACTTCCGGCGCAAGAGCCTGGAACGGCTACGGGCGATGCAGCAGCAGGCCGGCACGCTCGTCATGGTCACCCACAATCTGAACGAGATCCGTCAGACGTGTTCCCGTGCGATCTGGCTCGAGTCGGGCCGGGTCGTGATGGACGGACCGGCCGACACGGTCGCCGACGCGTACGAATCGGACGACTGATTCCGCTCCGCTCGACGGCACGAGCATGACGATGTCGAACGACGCTCAACGAGTCCCGGCCCGGTCCGGCGCGAGGGTGCCGCTCCCGCCGTCGGCGTCCGCGTGGGGCCAGCGTCCCCACCTGGACGGTCTCCGCACGATCGCCGTGTACCTCGTCGTCGCCTATCACGCCGGGCTCGGCGGATTCGCCAACGGATTCATCGGCGTCGACCTCTTCTTCACGCTGTCGGGCTACTTGGTGACCATGGTGCTGTTGCAGGACCTGACGGGCCACGGTCGGGTTCGCCTCGCCCGCTTCTACGGCCGCCGCGCACGACGACTGATCCCTGCGGCGACGCTGGCCGTGATCGGTACGTCGGCCGGCGCACTCCTCGTGAGCACGTCGTTCGACAGGTCCACGCTGACCGGCGACGCCACTGCGAGTTCGCTCTGGTACGCGAACTGGCACTTCCTCCGGGAGAGCAGCGACTACTTCGCCGCCGAGGGGCCGGAGAGTCCGTTCATCCACTTCTGGTCGCTCGCGATCGAGGAGCAGTTCTATCTGGCCTTCCCGCTGGTGGTCATCGTCGTGTGGCGGCTGGCGCCCCGCATCCGGGTGCTGATCGGCGTCGTGGCGGCGACCATGCTGCTGAGCGTCGCCGTACAGATCGGCCTCGGCGGCGGTGACCCGAATCGGGCCTACCTCGGCACCGATGCCAGGGCGTACCAGATCCTTGCCGGCTCCCTGCTCGCGCTCGTCTTCTGGCGGTACGACCTCCGAGCGATCGTCGCCCGACGTCGGGGTGCGGCCGTGGTCGACGCCCTGGGCGGTCCACTGCTCCTGACCGTCTTCGTGCTGCTCGGCACCTCCGTGCTCGATGTCGGCACGTCGGCGCGCGGCATCCTCGCGGCGCTGCTCGCCGCCGGGCTGATCGCCGCGCTCGAGACCGGCCGGTCCGCCGCCACCGGCGCCCTGTCGCTGCCCACGATGCGATACCTCGGGCAGATCTCGTACGGCACCTACCTGTGGCACTGGCCGGTGCTCGTGCTGGCCGATGTCGTCGTCGACATGGGGCCCGTGAGCGCATTCGTCGTCTCGGGTGCGATCGGCACCGCCCTGGCGGCGCTCAGCGCCCAGGTGGTCGAGCACCCGATCCGGTCGGCGCCCCGTCTCGATCGCATCCCGGCGGCAGCGATCGCAGCCGGTGTCGCCACCGCCGCGGTCACCGGCCTCGTCGTCGCCCCGGCGCTGCTCGAAGCCGACCGACGCCCCACGATCGTCGCCCAGGCACCCGGGGGCCCACAAGCGGCCCTGCCGACGCCTGACGACGACACTCCGGTGCCCGATCTCGATTGGGCGGCGGTCGCCGTCGCGGTGCCCGACGTGCCGCCGTGTGAACAGCTCGATGGCTCGGATTGCTTCGTCGCCGAGGGCTCCGCCGGCACCATGATGCTCATCGGCGACAGCCACGCACGGATGCTGCTCCCCGCCCTCGAACGAATCGCGGCCGGTCGCGACATGTCGTTGGCGGTCGACTTCTCACAGGGCTGCCCGTGGCAGTACGAGTTGCTCGGCGACGCCGACGGCGACAAGACGCGCCGCTGCGTCGTCCGACGCGAACGCACGTACGGTGGGCGGATCGACGCGATCGACCCCGATCTGATCGTCGTCGCCGGTTTCCCCGCTTCGGTCGAAGGCAAGGGCGACATGACGACGCCGCGCTCCGACTGGCAGAACCTGGACCGGGCCTCGCTCGTCGAACAGGCGACGATCGCGACGCTCGACCGACTCGCGGACGTCGGGGCCCCGGTCCTGGTCGTCGAGCCGCTCCCCCATCTCGACGCCAATCCCGTCAGTTGCCTGTCGGCGGCCACGCTCGCATCCGAGTGCATCATCGTGGCGCACCCCGAAGGCACCGAGGAAGCGACCGAGCGGGCGATCGCCGCTGCATCCGACACGATCGCCACGCTGGACCTCGATCGGGCGACCTGCCCCGACCTGCCGGCGTGCCGACCGATCATCGACGGCATCGTCGTCCGCCGCGACCCACACCACCTGACGATCGAGTTCGCGGAGACGCTCACGCCCGTCGTCGCCGACGCCGTCGACGCGCTGTTGGGCGACGCCGCGACCACCTGAGCCGCGCCGATTCGGGGCGGCGGCCCTACATCGGCCCCTACATCAGCTCGCGGCTGTCGATCAGGCGATCCGGGGCACCCGACTTCGTCGCACCCACATACGAATCAGCAGGAATCGTCCCCAACTGATCCGCCACCAGATGCACACTCGTCAACTCCGCATTCTGGAAACACACCCGACCATCATCACCAATCGGCGCAATCGCAACATTCGGATCCACCGACCCCGCCCCATAGTTCACATTCGACGCATTCGGCACACCAGAAACATCCGACGACACCAACACACCGAACCCCGCACCACCAGCCAACACCGGCGTCAAGTTCACCACCGCAGCATCACCCGGCTCACCCGCCACCGCCATACACCGACGAGCACCAGCCTTCACCGGCTTGCCCTCCTCACGAGTATCGAGCAACCGCTTCGGCGCACCCGACGACGTCGCACCCACATACGAATCAGCAGGAATCGTCCCCAACTGATCCGCCACCAGA
>CAXAWD010000340.1:0-4728 GCA_963972325.1 uncultured Acidimicrobiaceae bacterium | reverse complement strand
GGCGGGCGACCAGGTGCTAGCCGTCGACGACTTCTCGAACTACCCGGCCGAGGCCGCCGAGAAGATGTCCGGCCTGTCCGGCTTCGAGCCGAACGTCGAGGCGATCGCCGGGTTGGAGCCCGATCTGGTCGTCACCGACGGTACGAACGCGGCGCTGCTCGATCAGCTCGACACGCTGGAGATCCCCCGGTGGGAAGGTCCGGCAGCAACGTCGTTCGACGATGTCTACACGCAGATCGAGCAGCTGGGTGCCGCCACCGGCCACGTCGCCGAGGCCGCGGAACTGGTGGGGAACATGCAGCAGGACATCGCAGCGATCAAGGCCGGCCTGCCGAGCCTCGACGAACCCTTGACCTACTACCACGAGCTCGACGCGACGTTCTTCTCCGTCACGAGCGCCACGTTCATCGGCGCCGTCTACGCGGAGATCGGCCTGGTCAACATCGCCGATGCCGTGGGCGAGGGCAACCCGTACCCGCAGCTCAACGCCGAGTACATCATCGACTCGAACCCCGACCTGATCTTCCTGGCGTGCACGAAGTACTGCGGTGAGACCGCCGAGACGCTCGCGGCACGGCCCGGCTGGGGTTCGCTCGACGCGGTGACCGGCGGCGGCGTGATCGAGATGGATGACGACATCGCCTCCCGCTGGGGGCCGCGCATCGTCGACCACCTCCGGGCTGCGGGCGAGGGTGTCGCCATCGTCGCCGGCTCCGTGACGGCCGGCTGATCGCCGTGACCGCCGAGCAGCACCGCCATCGAACGTCGATCGGCTGGCTCCCCGCCGCCACGATCGGCGTCGTCCTCGCGGTGCTGCTCGGTGCGATGATCGGACCGGCTGGCCCGGTCTGGTGGCGTGTGCCGCTGGCGCTGCTCGACCACCTGCCGCTGATCTCGATCGACAGTGGGGTCAGCGACCTCGAGTGGTCGATCATCTGGGACATCCGGATGCCGCGGGTGGTGCTCGCCGGTCTCGTCGGAGCGATGCTCTCGGTCGGAGGTGCGAGCTACCAGGGTGTGTTCCGGAATCCGCTCGTCGACCCGTACCTGCTCGGCGCGGCGGCTGGTGCAGGTCTGGGTGCGACCCTCATGATCGCGATCTGGGGTGACGTCGGCGACACGTGGGTCGTCGACCCGGTGCCCGCGGTGGCGTTCGTGTTCGCACTCGGATCGGTGGCGTTGACCTACCTCGTCGGAGCGTCGTTCGGGGGGCTGCGCGGCACGTCGACCCTCGTGCTCGCCGGTGTCGCGATGGTGTCGTTGCTGACCGCGATCCAGACGTTCGTGCTCCAGCGGAACTCCGACGTCGTGCGCGAGGTCTACAACTGGATCCTCGGTCGGCTCTCGACCGCTTCGTGGAGCGACGTCCGGCTGGTGTTCCCCTACGTGCTGGTGAGCTGCGGTGTGTTGATCTTCCACCGGCGCCACCTCGACCTGCTGCGTGTCGGCGATGACGAAGCCGTCACACTCGGTGTGCCGGTCACCCGCGTCCGCCTCGTCGTCGTCATCGCCGCCACGCTCGGCACCGCCGCCGTCGTCGCGGTGAGCGGTCTGATCGGGTTCGTCGGTCTCGTCGTGCCGCACATCGTCCGACTGCTCGCCGGTGCCAGCTATCGACGGCTCCTGCCGTTGACGATTGCGTTCGGAGCGATCTTCCTGATCCTCGCCGACATCCCCGGCCGGACGCTCACAGCGCCGGCCGAGCTCCCGATCGGCGTCGTGACCGCCTTCATCGGAGCGCCGTTCTTCATCGTGCTGCTCCGGACGAGGGAGATCGCACGGTGAGCTCCATCGAGTTCAGCGACGTGAGCGTGCGATACGGCAAGCGCGTCGTCGTGCGCGGGTTCACCGGTACCGTGCGGTCGGTGGAGTGGCTCGGTCTGATCGGGCCCAACGGTGCCGGCAAGTCGTCGCTGCTGAAGGCGGTGGTCGGTGTGGTTCCGTCGGCGGGTGACGTGATCGTCGACGGGTCGTCGATGTCGCTGCGCTCCCGGGCGCGGCGAGCGGCACTCGTCGCCTATGTGCCACAGGATCCGCTGATGCCCGCTGACATGACCGGCTTCGAGTACGCACTGCTCGGCCGGGCGCCGTACGTCGGCTACTTCGGCAGCGAGAGCAAACAGGACCGCGCGATGGTCGCCGATGTGCTCGATCGGCTCGAACTCGGCCCGTTCGCGAACCGGCGACTCGCCCATCTCAGCGGCGGTGAGCGTCAGCGACTCGTCATCGCCCGAGCGTTGGCGACCGAGGCACCGATCCTGCTGCTCGACGAACCGACGAGCGCACTCGACATCGGCCACCAGCAGCAGGCGCTCGAACTCGTCGCCCGGCTGCGCAACGATCACGGGCTCACGGTCATCTCGGCGATGCACGACCTCACGCTCGCCGGGCTCTACAGCGATCGCCTGGCGCTCATGCACGAGGGCGTCGTTGTCGCCACCGGTGAACCGGGCGCGGTGCTTCGAGCGGAGACACTGGCCGAGTTCTACGGGGTGCGGGTGAGCGTGCACCGCGAACCCGACGGCACGATCGTCGTCATCCCTCGCCGGGATTCCTTCACGTCGTGAGGGCCGTTCGCCCTCAGGCGACCGGCACGGCGTAGACCACGATGTTCTGGCGGTACCGGCGGATCTCGGGGTTGAACGAGCCGCCACACGTGATCAGCACGAGGGTCTCGTCGCCGGTCGTGCGCCAGATCCGCTCTCGCGGGAGTGAGTCCTTGTCGTACATCGTCCGCTCGACGACCTCGTAGGTGCGGACGGTGTCGTCCTCGAGTCGGACCTCGACGCGGGCGCCGGGTTCGAGCGAACCGAGTTCGAAAAACGGGCCGATCGTGTCGTTCCACGAGACGTGGGCGGCGAGCACGGTGGCGCCGGCACGACCGGGGCTCGACCCGTATCGATACCAGCCGATCTCGGTCTCGTCGGGGACTTCGAGTTGGCCGTCGTCCTCGAGGCCGACGGCCCGGACCGGGCCCCAGAGCTCGATGTCGTCGATCGTGACCGATCGGGGCCGGACCCGGGGTTCGATCATCGGCGGGATCGCCGACCCCGGCACGCCCAGGAGGTCGGCGAGCGGTGACAGGGCGATGGTGCTGCTGGTCGTGGTGTCGGTGGTGGCAGCGGGATTGCCCTCGGGTGCCGCTGCTGTCGCGGGAACCGGCGACGGTGTGATCAGCAGCGGCACCGTGGTGGGCGCCGTGACGGCGGTCGCGGGTGTGACGTCGAGCACGAGGTCGTCACCCGACGACGGCCACACGGCGACGGCGCCGAACATGATCGCGGCGATCGTGCTCAGGCCGGCGAACACGAGCAACGCCCGACCCGTCGCACGGGTGCGATCGGGTCGGACGTCGTTCATGGGGGGAAGGGTAGGTGTCGGTTGGTGGTATGTCAGCGCTGTCGGGTCAGCGCTGCTTGACGGTGCGGAGCGTCAGTGCGCCACCGGCGAGGGCGAGCATCCCGAAGGCTGCGGCGAGCAGCGACAGGTTGACCGAGTCGCTGATCGGGGTACCGGTGTTGACCTCGGTCGGTGCCGGGGTGCCGTCGCCGTCTTCGCCCTCGTCACCGTCGTCGCCGGCCTCGGTGCCGACTTCGATTTCCTGGGTGTAGAAGGTGAACGTCTCGTCGGCGAGCGAGCCCACGGCGTAGACGATCAGGTTGGAGCCGGCCGCGAGGTTGACGGTCGGGACGTCCACGATCGGGTCGCCACCGGCCGGGGCGAGCTGGGCACCGGCGATCTCGCCGGCGGGCAGCGCCAGCTCGGCGCTGGCGCCGTTCTCGGCACCCTCGATCGGGCGGGCGTCGCCGACGACCAGGTCGACGGCCGGAGCGGCCGCGGTGTGGCGGACGGTCAGGCGACCCTCGCCGTCAGCGGTCGGTGCGGTGTTGTTCTCGAAGGCGGCGATGGCGGGCGTGCCCTCGGCATCGAGGTGGGCCATCACGGTCCAGTTGCCCGAAGCGGGAACGGCGAGCTCGTCGATCGGGCCGATGACGATGTCCTCGGTGCCGGCGAGGCGGACCTCGACGTCGGCGAGCGACTGGCCGGCGAACGCCGACAGGTCCTGCGTGGCGCCCGGTTCGAAGCCGGGGAGGAGGACCTCGCCGCCGACGGCGACGTCGACGGTGGCTCCGGGGATGCCGTGGAGGAGGGTGACGGTGGCTGCGTCCTGGGCGGCGGCGGTGCCACCACTCAATGCGACGGCGGCGACTGCCGCGATGCCTGCGAGTACACGCTTCATGGGAAGGTTCCTTTCGGTTCGAGCCGGGGTGCTCGAAAGGTCTTACGCAGCGACGGTCGCCCGCGGATGCAGACGGTCGAGGAAATCTTCGACGTAGCCTGTCCACGTGAGCGCGACCGCCCCGGATCAACGCCGCACCCGGCCGAAGAACACCGAGCGATACACGTACATGGCGGCGTTCGTCGACATCCTCCACATGCCGCTCGTCATCGGCCTCGTGGTGTTGGGTGCGACGGCGTGGGAGGGTCCGGTCTTCATGACCGTGGTGACGATCGTGATCATCACCCAGATCGCGCTGCTCGGCTGTCCGTGTATGGCGCTCAGCGGCTGGCTCCGCAAGCAGCACGACCCGAACTACGAACCACGCTGGTCGGTCACGGTGTGGCTCTATCAGAAGTACGGCCCGGCCGCCGGTGTCGGCGTGTTCGTGTTCTTCTTCCTCGCCGCGCTCGGCGTCCGCGCGCTGATCGTCTAGCCGAAAATGGTCA
>CAXAWD010000339.1:0-4743 GCA_963972325.1 uncultured Acidimicrobiaceae bacterium | reverse complement strand
CCGACTTCGGTCTCCGGATGTCGGTCGACGGCGCCCCCGGGTGCGTCGACCCGATCGACCGCGACAACATTCTGATCGGCGGCAACCAGACCCTTCCGTTCGACATGACGGGCGTCTCCTCGTTCTCGATGCACACCAACGACGACCGGGAGTGCGCCGAGCCCACGGACGGTCCGTTCGAGTTCGACGCTGCGGCCGGCGAACGGGTGCACATCCTGCTCCACGGCACGGCGGCGGGCGATCTCGACGCCGTCGTGCTCCCGATGACGGGCAGCGTCCCCGCCGCCGTGGGCGACACCGACACCGACTCCGGTGACACCGACACCGACAACGACACCGACAACGCCACCGGCAGCGACCGCGGCCTCGCGGTCGAACTGATGTCGACCGAGGTGTCGACCACGTTCGGTCTCGCCGCTGACGACGCGACGTGTGTCGCCGAACTCATCGTGGACGCGCTCGGCGCCGACGTGCTGCTCGCGGGCGGCGAGCTGGTCGAACTCGACTCACTGGGCGACGCCGCGGCCGACGCCACCGGCGCCGCGCTCGCCGCCTCCACCGAGTCGTGCGGTGTCGACCCGGCCGTCTTCGGCGGCTGACCCCCAAGTCCACCTCAACACAGGAGACACCATGAAGCAGCACACCCTCTCGATCGCGCTCGTCGCCGGTCTCGCCCTCGCCGCATGCGGCGGAGGTGGCAGCGACCAGGACCAGGTCGCCGACATGCTGATCGAGGCCGCCGAAGACGCCGGTGCCTCGCCCGACCCCGATTGCATCCGCGACCTCGCTCAGGACATCAGCGACGACGACGCCGCGGCGATGACCGATGCCGGTCTCGACGGCGACCCCGACATCAGTGAGGCAGCGGGCGAGGTGCTCGCCGAGATGCTGCTCTGCTGACCGACCCGTCGCCGGCGGCGCGTCAGCGCAACAGCAGCGTCGACGTGTCGAACTCGAACGTCGCGTCGCCGGCGATCGTGATCGCCAGGAGGATCAGCGCCAGTGACACGCCGCCGAGCACGAGCCCGGCGATCGCCTGACCCCGGCCCGACTGGCCGGGGTTGGACGAGATCTGTCCCAGCGCGATGCCGCCGAACACCACGGCGAGCACGGCCGGCAGGAACAGGAAACACATCGGGATCGACACGATCCCGAGTACGAGCGACGCCACGGCCATGCCGTTGCGTCCGCCTCCGGCTGCGCCGTAGTTCGGCGGATATCCGGGAGGCGGCGATCCGCCGGGCGGCGGCGGCGACATCGGAGGCGGTGGCGCCGCTCCTCCCGGCGGTGGTGGTGGCGGCGGAGCCGGCGGCTGCGAGCCACCCGGCGGTGGTGGCGGCGGAGCACCGGTCATGACCGGACCCTATTCGTCGCTGGTCGCGGCATCGCTCATCGACTCGCGGAACGCCTCGACCAACCCACGGATGTCGGCCGGAGGGGCGAGCGCCAGGCACTCGTCGAGGAAGGGCAGCGCCGCATCGGGCTGGCCGAGGAACCGACCCTGGACGATGCCGAGAAAGCAGTGTGGGTCGGGGTACGAGGGATCGATCTCGATCGCGGCGGCGAGCAGGTCGATCGCCTCCCGCAGCGTCGTGTCGATCTCCTCGGGGTCGCTGCCACCGAGCGCGGAGAGCGTCAGCGTCCAACCGCGATAGGTCAACGCCTCGACGTTGTCCGGTTCGTCGTCCAGCACCTCCTGGTACAACGCCGCCGCAGCCGCCGGTTGCTGCGCCTGCACCGCTCGGGCCTGGGCGAGCACGAGCTGACGTTCGTCGGCGGGATCGCCGGTGATCTCCTGCCCCGGCAACCGCTGCGCCGACGAGGCGCTGAGCGCCCACCAAACGACACCGATGAGCAGCACGACGAACGCTCCGGTGCCGATCCGGCGCGGCCAGTTGGCCGGGGGCCGTGGCGGCAGCGCTGCCCGTCCCTCGTCGATCGCTCGCAGGGTGGCCGCGGCACGGACCGTGTAACCGTCGCGCAGCTCCCGGTAGTCGACCTCGTCGACGTCACCCGCCTCGAACTCGCGCTCGAGGTCGGCGAGCGAACGGAGCAGGAAGCGGCGTTCTTCCTCGAGCGCCGCGAGACGGTCAGGATTCATCGTCCTGCTCGTCGAGCGCGGCGGCGACGAGCTCGTAGTCGTCCTCGGTGGCGGCACCCAGTTGTCGGGCGGCGAGCTGCCAACGCCGGAACGCGAGCGTGAGCCCGGTGACCCCGACCACGAACGCGGTCGCCGGCAAGGCCCAGGCCAACGCCTCGATCCCGTCGGCCGTCGGCACCAACAGTTCCTCACCCTCGTAGTTGACGGTGATGTCGCGGATGATCTGCTCGTCGGTCAGCGTGCCCTCGTTGACCGCCTGCCGAACGGCGACGCGGATCTGGTTGGAGGCGGTGTTGCGCGACTCGTACACGCTCTCCCCCTGACAGACCGGGCAGGCGAGCCGCTTGGAGATCGCCTCGATCCGCTCGTCGGGTGTGCGTGGGCCGGTGTCGCGGGTGGCGCCGAATGCGACGAGCCCCACCACGACGAACGCCAGCACGATCCACCCCGGCCAACCCTTGAGACGACGGTTCACGTCTGAGCGGTTCATGCGGCTCCCTCCCGCATCGCCTGCAGCAACTGGCTGAGCGGCTCGGCCTCGACCTCGGAGATGAAGCGGCGCCGGACGAACCCGTTGGGGTCGATGATCCAGGTCTCGGGCACGAGCGCAACGCCGAACTGATTGACGAACTCGAAGTCGGTGTCGTACACGATCGGCCAGTCGCCGCCGCGCAACTCGAAGAACTCGTCGACCTCGTCCTGCGTGCTGTCGCGAACGATCGAGTAGAACTCGGCGCCGTCGACACCGAGCGACCGTTGCTGCTCGACGAACTCGATCAGCTCGGGGTGCTCGCGAATGCACGGCACGCAGTTGTGTGTGAAGAAGTTGAGCACGACCCAACTGCCCTTGCGACGGGACAACTCGAACGTGGTGCCGTCGGCGAACTCACCCGACACGGCCGGCGCCGGATTGCCGAGTAGCGGCGACCGCGCCGACTCACCGGTCGACGAGTCGGCGCCGACCAGGATGACGAACAGACCGACGAGCACGATCGCGACGGCCCCGACGACGAGCGGGGCCACCCGACGCCGACGCGGGGACGCGTCGTCGTCGCCTCCGTGATCGACCGTGTCGCCCGTGTCGAGGACCGCACCGTCGACGTCAGTCATGGGTCACCACCTCGGTCGGTTCGTCGGCTGACCGCTCGGAGATCGGGCGCTCGTCGGCCGACGGTGTGCCGGTCGAGTCTGACGCACCGGTCGGGATGCGCGCCGACACCGGATCGAGCGGGTTCCGGCGACGCTTGCCGGGGAATGCCGCGAGCACCGTGCCGACCGCCATCAGCAAACCGCCGACCCACATCCACAGGATCAGCGGCTTCTTGAACACCTCGATGTCGACCTGCCGGGCACCGACCTCGGGCACGTTGGTGCCGGCGATCGTGAGGTACACGTCGTGGGTCAACCCGGTGCGGACGCTCGGCGTCGGCAGCGTCTGCCCGGTCTGCAGGTACGTGGTGAAAGCGGGGGCGTACGCCTTGCCGCCGTCCAGCCGGACATCGGCACGTACGGCATCGCTGCGGGCGTCGCTCTCCGCGAACACCTCGAGGAGCTCGAACGTGTGCCCACCCCACTCGACCTCCTCGCCGACGTCGAGCTGCAGCACCGTCGACTCGGTGTAGGAGCTGGACGTGACGAGCGCCAGCGCGACCAGGATCACACCGAGGTGCACGATCATGCCGCCGTTGGCCCGCCCGACCAGACCGCGCCAACCCTGGCGGCGGGTCGCCAACACGATCTGGCGGAGCGCGGCCCCGGCGGCGAACCCCGCCAGACCGATCGCGATCAGCGGTGCGAGCCCGTCGGCACCGAACACGACGGCCACGACGAGTGCGCCGACGCCGCACCACGCCGGCCAGAACAGTCGGGTGCGCAACAGCTCTTCCGACGCCTTGCGCCACGGCAACACCGGGGCGACGGCCATCAGGAACAGCAGCACGATACCGATCGGCATCGAGAGGCTGTTGAAGTACGGCGCGCCGACGACCGTGCGACGACCCTGCGCCTTCTCGACGATCAGCGGGAACACGGTGCCGAGCAGCACGATGAACGCGAACACCGTGAAGACCACGTTGTTCGCCAGGAACGCTCCCTCGCGCGACACCGGCGAGTCCATGACGCCGGGCGATCGCAGCCGGTCGCCACGCCACGCGATCAGACCCAACGACACCACGGTGACGATGGCGAAGAAGCCGAGCAGGTAGCCGTCGACCTGGCCGGCCGCGAATGCGTGGACACTGTTGATGATGCCCGAGCGGGTCAGGAAGGTGCCGAGGATCGTGAGTGCGAACGTGGCGACCAGCAGGCTCAGGTTCCAGACGCGAAGCATGCCGCGGCGCTGCTGCACGAGCACCGAGTGGATGTAGGCGGTGCCGGTGAGCCACGGCAGCAGCGAGGCGTTCTCGACCGGATCCCATGCCCACACACCCGACCAGCCGAGCACCTCGTAGCTCCACCAGCCGCCGAGCAGGATGCCGATCGTGAGGAACCCCCACGAGAACAGCGCCCACCGACGGGTTTCGAGCAGCCATCCCTCACCGACCCGGCCGGTGATCAGTGCCGCGATCGCGAACGCGAACGGCACCGTGAACCCGACGTAGCCCAGATACAGGATCGGCGGATGGAACAGGACGAGGATGCGG
>CAXAWD010000338.1:0-4762 GCA_963972325.1 uncultured Acidimicrobiaceae bacterium | reverse complement strand
CGTCGGTCGACGTACTCATGCGGAACCGGACGGCCGGCGACCGCCTCGATCGCGTCGAGCACCTCCTTGATCGATGACCCGACCCCCGTACCGACGTTGACCGCCGTGGTGGCGCCGCCGTCACCGAGGTAGTCGATCGCGGCGAGGTGCGCCGCCGCGAGATCGTCGACGTGGATGTAGTCGCGGATGCACGTGCCATCGGGCGTGGGGTAGTCGCTGCCGAAGATTCGCAACGGCTCACCCTCGGTGAGCAGCGCCCGGATCGCGACCGGGATCAGGTTGAGCGCATAGGTCCAGTCCTCGCCGATGCGGGCGTCGAAACTCGCCCCGGCGGCGTTGAAGTACCGAAGGCTCACGCTCCGGAGGCCGTACACCTCGCCGTACCAGTGCAGGACCCGCTCGACCATCGCCTTGGTCTCGGCATAGACCGATTCGGGGGCGATGGCCTGGCCCTCGTCGACGGGTACCCGCTCGGGCGTGCCGTAGACCGAGCACGACGAGGAGAACACGACCCGTTCGACGCCGGCGCGACGGACGCCGTCGAGGAGGCGCACCGTGTTGTCGACGTTGTTGTGGAAGTACTTGGACGGTTCGACCATCGACTCACCGACGTTCTTGTACGCCGCGAAGTGGACCACGGTGTCGACCCCGTGGTCGCGGCAGACCTGTTCGACGAGGTCGCTGTCGGCGATGTCGCCGACCACGAGTTCGGCGTCGATCACCGCGTCCTCGGTGCCCAGTTCGAGCGAGTCGAGGACCACGACGCTTCGACCGGCCGCACGCAGCGCCCGGACGGTGTGGGCGCCGATGTACCCGGCGCCGCCGGTGACGAGAGTCGCAGGAGACATGGCGATGCACTGTACCGTTCCACGCGTGTACGCCGCCGTCGTCGTGACCTACTCGGCCCCCGCCGAGGTGCTCGACCGGTGCCTGCGGTCGATCGTCGAGGCCGGTGGCATCGACCACATCGTGCTCGTCGACAACGGCGGTCGTGCGGTCGTCGCCGAGGATCTCGAGGGTGCGGTCGAGGTGATCGCACTCGACAACCCGGGGTACGGCGCGGCGGCGAACCGGGGCTTCGCGGCGGCCGCCGACGCAGACGGGATCGCCCTCCTCAACGACGACGTCGTGGTGCAGCGCGACTGGTTCCAACCGCTCGCCGACCGGTTGGCGGCGCCGTACGTGGGCGCCGTGCAACCGATGCTGGTCGGTGCCGATCACGGGGTCGTGACGAGTCTCGGTGTGCGACTCGACCGGTTCGGTGCCGGGTCCGACATCGGCGACGGCGACCCGGTTCCGGCCGACCGTTCACCGAGCGAACTCCACATCTTCAACGGCGGCGCCGTCGTGTTCGATCCGAGGTTCCTGCGAGTCACCGGGGGTTTCGACGAGTCGTTGTTCCTGTACTACGAAGACGTCGACCTGGCGCTGCGTGGGCGGCAAGGCGGCCGGTGGCGGTATCTGCTGGTGCCGGAATCGGTGGTCGAGCACCGCCGGGGCACGTCGACGAGCGCCGACACCGAGGGCACCCGGTTCCACCAGGAGCGGAACCGGTTGTGGATCGCCTTCCGACACGGCTCGCCCGGCACGATCCTGGGGGCGCTGTGGCTCTCGATCCGTCGTCTGCGGCACCCGCCACGGTCGGTGCACCGCAGGGCGCTCCTGGCGGGTCTGGCGGGGGCTCCGGGGCGTCTGGTGCAGCGCGTCAGAGCCCCTGGTACACGAACGGCACGTCGCTGACGGCGGCGATCGCCACCCAGAGCAGCAGCAGCGCGATCGCCAGGCCGACGGCGGCCTCGGCGAGATGGGTGCGGATCGGCGACTTCACGTACAACTCCAGTTCGGGTTCGTGCGGGTCCACTGCGCGCACAACCGTTCGACGAGCACCTCGCCGAATGGCTGGGCGTTGTTCATGTGCACATGATCGATGAACAGCCCGGCACTGTCGAAGTCCCGGCTCATCGAGCGCGGTTCGATCTCGATCAGCGGATCGTCGACGTCGGCGGCGACCGACGCCCAGAACGCCTCGACGTCGCGGGCGGCGGCGTCGAACGCCGGGTCGGCCAGGCTGTCGGGGTCGAAGATCGTGGTGTACATGAACACCGGGACGTCGGCGTCGTCGAGGCGGTCGACGATGGCGTCGATGAAGAAGCGGGCCTCCTCGCGGCCGGGACCGATGCCCTCCATCAGCGTGCGGACGCGCACGTCGTCGTCCTCGACCCGTTCCGGTCCGTACGCCTGGGTGATCCAGAACGTGCTCGGATCGGTGGGCAGCCGCGGGTCGCCGGTGTCGGCCGGTGCCGGTGTGTCGGGGGTCTCGACGAGGTCGAGGCGGTCCGACTCGTCGTCGGCGCGCTCGTTGAGCCGCGACTGCACCTCGACCAGTGGGATCAGCGCCCGGCTGATGCGCCAGGCGACGTCGGCGGGTGAGGTGAGCAGCGCCCCCCACGAGGCGGTGGCGGGGCGCTCGAACAGCAAGCCGGCGTTGGAGACGTCGAGGTTGGTCCAGTCGCGCATCGACCACTCGCTGTGGACCCACGCCGGGTTGAGCGCCATGACGATCGCGTCGGCGTCGTGGTCGATCGCGGTGTCGACCGCTCGAAGCATGTCGATGAGGCGGGGTGCGATCACGTTGTAGCTGTCGATCAACAGCGGACGCCCGCCGACGGTGTCGATGCGATTCTCCACCGCGCCGGGCACCGAGACCGTGTTGAGCTTCACCTCCGAACCGCCGATCCACGCGACCGTGAACGAGTCGTCGTCGTGCTCGGGCGGCAGGAACCCGGCGAAGTCGGAGCGGGAGATGGGGCCGACGTACCGCACGTTGGACGGCGGGTCGTCGGGGGAGTGGGCCCGGTCGGTGTACCGGGGCAGCGACGGGGCGAGCACTGCCGAGATCACCAACGTCCACACGAATGCCCACGCCGCGACCCGGACGAAGCTCGGCCAGGTGCGGAACACGCCGTAGCGATCGGTGAGGATGCGGAGGACTCGGCTCATGCGGCGACCCCCAGCATCGCACGGTAGAACTCGACGGCGCCGTCGAGCGGGAGGTGGAGCAGGGGCAGGCTTGCACCGAACCAGGCGAAGATGCCGGCCGCCTTGGCGACCCGCAGCATCGGCGACGTCGATGGCGGCCGCCGCTGCGACACGACCCGGTGGCCGACGAGGAACGCGGCGTGGTAGAGACCGAACACGAGCGTCGCCCACGACACGCCGTGCCAGAGCGCGATCAGCAGCATCGTGATCGTGGTACCGGCGTACTGCCGTTCTGGATGGCCGGCGACGAGCGGCGTGTACACGTTGATCCGCAGGAACCGGGTGAGGCTGATGTGCCAGCTGTTCCAGAACGCCGCGGGTGTCGTCTGCTGATAGGGCCGATCGAAGTTGGGTCGCAGATCGGCACCGAGCAGCGTGCCCGCCCCGATCGCCATGTCGGAGTAGCCGGCGAAGTTGACGTAGAAGAACCAGGTGAAGGCGATCAGGCCGACCCACAGTCGCCACGGGGCGTTGTCGGCGTAGAACGCGAAGATCTCCACCGACCAGTCGAGGAGATACGCGATCACGAACACCTTGAACAGACCGTTCAGGATCTGCGAGGTGCCCGACAGCAGGCGCTCGCGTTCGAGCGGCACCGGCGCGCTGAGCGTCTTCTCGGTCTCGTCGTACGACGCGATCGGCCCGACGACGAGCAGCGGCGGGAACAACCCGGTGGCCAGCACCCGGCCGGGGCGCAGACGGTCGATCAGGCCCAGGTGGCTCCGCACGAGCACGTCGGCGGCCCGGAACGCGCCGAACGACAGGCCGATCGGTGCGAGGATCGGCGCCGTGTAGTCGAGTGCCTCGAGCCACGTGGACGGCCACGCCACGAGGTCGTGGGTGACCACGTTGAACTCGACCACGAACTCGATCGGCCACACCTTCCACAGCACGACCGGAAGCAGCGTGACGCCGAGCGCCGCGGCCAGCACGGGCAGGCCGGAACGGCGTTCGCCGGTGGCGGCGACGATCGGCTGCAGTGCGGCCACGACCAGCCAGAACACGAGATGGAACAACGCGAGTCGGGGTGCGATCAACGCGAGGAGGTAGACGCCGGCGAACGTGATCAGCGCGACCCGCACCCCGCCGGAGCGCACGACGAGCAGCAGCGGTACCAGCACCAGGAGGAGTGGGAACAGGCTGGCGAAGTAGTCGAACGAATCGAAGACCGGGATCACCGGACGGTGACCTCGATGTGTTCGGGAATCGATGGCGCCCGCCCCGGCGGCAGCACGAACTCGCCCGGCTGATCGGTCGAGTCGAAGCCGTGGTCGACGAGCAGATCGGCGACCATGCCGTTGCGGTCGGTGGCGACGTAGCTGCCGTGCACGGGGAGATCGTCGTCGGAGCGCAGCACGCTCACTGCGTCGGCGAGCATCGCGGTCTCGACCCCGCGGCCCAGCACGCGGCAGCTCATCAGCACCGTGTCGAGCGTGTGGTACCGATCGGTTCGGAGCGCGATGACGACGCCGATGATGCCGTATTCACCGAATCGATCGTCGGCCGCGTATGCGAGTACCACGGCGTCGTCCCGATCGATCAGGTCGGCGACCTCGGCCTCCGACCGGCGCACGGTCGTCAGGTTGAACTGGTTGGTCTTGTTGATCAGCTGCGTGACCCGCGTGAGATCGGAGGCGCCCACCTCGACCCGCCGGACGGTCAGCCCGAGCGACGACAGGAACTCGGTGTGCGTCATCGTGGTCGCGGCCTGCTCGCGGCCGCT
>CAXAWD010000337.1:0-4798 GCA_963972325.1 uncultured Acidimicrobiaceae bacterium | reverse complement strand
ATCGCGGCGTCGGCCCACGCGACGTCGGCCCGGATCGGCGTGCAGGCCGACGACTACTGGCTCGCCTGTCTGCCGCTGTCGCACGTCGGAGGTCTCTCGGTCGTCTTCCGAGCGCTCCACCTCGGCACGCCGCTGACCGTGCTCCCCGCCTTCGAGCCGACGGCGGTCGAGCGGAGCGGCGCCACGCTGGTGTCGCTCGTGGCCACGGCGCTCCGACGGATCGATCCGACCAGGTTCCGGGTCATCGTGCTCGGCGGATCTCGGCCCCCGGCCGATCGTCCGGCCAACACCGTCGCGACGTACGGCATGACCGAGACCGGCAGCGGCGTCGTGTACGACGGGGTCCCGCTCGACGGAGTCGAGGTCCGCGTCGTCGACGGCGAGCTCCAGCTGCGCGGTGAGATGCTGCTGCGCTCCTATCGCGACGGCACCGATCCGAAGCTTCCGGACGGATGGCTCCCGACCGGCGACCTGGGCGCGATCGCCGACGACGGCCGGGTCACCGTGCACGGCCGCCGCGGAGAACTGATCATCACCGGCGGCGAGAACGTGTGGCCCGAGCGGGTCGAGGCAGCGCTCCGCACACACCCAGGCGTCGCGGACGTCGCCGTCTACGGGCGCGACGACGACGAGTGGGGGCAGGTCGTGACGGCACTCGTCGTACCCGCCGCTCCCGCTGCCGCGCCGGCGCTCGCCGAGTTGCGCGACCACGTCAAACAGGCGCTCCCGGCCTTCTGTGCGCCACGGCGCGTGGTCAGCTGCACGGAGATACCACGCACCACGCTCGGCAAGATCCAGCGCGCCGGGCTCGCCCGACTCGACCGCTAGGTTCCCTCCGGTGACCCCTGCCATCGGTGCGAGCAACGACTCGACGTGAGCGACACGAAGCTGCGGTCGCTCCCCGCCGACTACTGGAAACAATGGACGGCGAGCGCCATCAGCAACCTCGGCGACGGCATCAACTTCGTCGCCATGCCGCTGCTCGCGCTCTCGCTGACCGACGACGAACGCCTGCTGTCGCTCACGATCTTCGCCACGTTCGTCCCGTGGCTCGTCCTCGCCCTGCCGATCGGTGTCGTCGTCGACCGGGTGAGTCGACGACGGCTCATGATCGGGGCCAGCCTCGTTCGCCTCGTGCTGTTCGCCGGGATCGGTCTCGCCGCCGTCTCGGGTCGGCTCGACATCTGGGTGCTCCTCGGGCTCCTCGTCGTCGTCGGGTCGTGCGAGGTGCTGTTCGACAGCACCGCCCAGGCGTTCCTCCCGTCGCTCGTCCGGTCCGACCAGCTCGAACGGGCGAACGGGTTCCTGTTCGCAGCCGAGGTCGTGGCCGGCAGCCTCGCCGGGCTGGCGATCGGCGCCCTGCTGTTCGAAGCCTCCCCCGGGCTCCCGTTCACGACGAACGCGCTGTCGTTCGGCGTGGCGGCCGTGCTGATCTCGCTGATCCGCCCGCGACGCCGGGCGACCGACGTCCAGCCCGTGCTCGGCGACCAGCGTCTGCGGGCCGGGTTCGACTGGCTCAAGGGCCACCGGCTGCTCCGCACCCTCGCCGTGATGTTCGCGGTCACGAATCTCGGGCTGATGTTCGCGCAGGGCATCTTCGTCAAGTACGCGATCGAGGAACTCGGCCTCGACGGCGTCGAGTACGGCATCCTCCTGGCGATCACGGCGATGGGCGCAGCGTCCGGGGGGCTCATCGGCCACCGGGTCATCGCCCGCCTCGGCCTCAGGACCAGCGTCGTCGCCCCCTACCTCGTGTTCGGCGTCGCCCAGGTGATCATCGGTGTCACGTCCACGGTGTGGCTGGTCGGCGCCGCCGGGTTCGTGCTCGGTGCCGGCATCACGGTCTGGAACGTGGCCACGATCACGATTCGTCAGCGGGAGATACCCGCCGACCGGTTCGGGCGGGTCAACGCGTTCTACCGCTGGCTCGGTGCCGCCGCCAGCGCCGTCGGCGTCGCCGCCGGCGGATTCGTGGCCTACGCCACCGACCTGCGGGTACCGTTCCTCGTGGGCGGGGGCGTCACCTTGGTGGCCGCAGCGCTGTTCGCCCGACCGGTGCTGGCCAACCTGCGCGACAGCTGAGTCAGGCGCGGCCGCCGGCCACACCGGCGTCGGCAGCGTCGGTGTCGGCATCGACGTCGAGATCGACCGCCGGGGCCGGATCGGCCGGACGGACCCGCACGAGGCGCACGCGACGGCCCTCCAGCTCGACGACCGTGAAGTGGCAGCCCTCGAACTCGACGCCTTCGCCGGGGATCGGGACGTGTTCCAGCGTGCTGAACACCAGACCGCCCACCGTGTCCCAGTCGTCGTCGGGCAGCTCGGTACCGAGGATCTCGTTCAGTTCGTCGATCGACAGTCCGCCGTCGACGATGACCTCGCCGTTCTCCAGGTGCTGCACCTGGGCACCCTCGGTGTCGTACTCGTCGACGATCTCGCCGACGAGCTCTTCGAGGCAGTCTTCGAGCGTGATCAGACCGGCGACGTCGCCGTACTCGTCGGCCACGATCGCCAGATGGAACTTGCCGGCCTGCATCTCGCGCATCAGACGACTCACCGGCTTGTTCTCGGGGATGAACCGCACCGGACGCACCAGGTCGAGCACCGACAGGTCGCCGCGGCCCTCACGCTCGGCCCGGATCAGGTCTTTCGTGTACGCCAGACCGATGATGTCGTCGTCGCCGGGGCCGAACACCGGCAGCCGGCTGAAACCGTTGGCGATCGCCAGGTCGAGCGAACTCGACACCGTGGCATCGTTGGGGATGATCACCATGTCGGGCCGCGGCAGCATCACCTCGCGGGCGACCGTGTCGCCGAACTCGATGATGCTCTCGATCAGCTCGCGCTCCTCGTGTTCGATCACCTCGTCCTGGGCTGCTGCCTCGACGATGCCGAGCAGCTCCTGCTCACTGACGAACGGGCCCTGCTTGAGGCCCTTACCGGGCAGGAGCACGTTGGTCAGGCCGATCAGGCCTCGCGAGATCAGACGCAACGGCGGGAACGAGATCAGCAACGACGTGAGGCGGGCGGTCGCCAGACCGGCCCGCTCGGTGTGCAGCACCGCCCACGTCTTGGGCATCGATTCGGCGAGCACGAAGAACACGATGACGTTGAGCACGAACGCACCGATGACACCCCAAGCACCGAACAGGCTGTCGGCCAGGATCGTGGTGAGGAACGCCTGCGCGGTCTGGAGGGCGGTGACCGTGACGAGCAGCGGATTGATGAATCGCTCCGGGTGCTCGACGAGATGGGCGAGCGCATCGGCCGCCTTGCTCTCGTTCGAGTCGGCCATCGCCTGTGCCTTGACGCGTGAGATCCGGTTGAGCCCGGTCTCGGCGACGGCGAGCACCACGAGGACGGCGAGGATCGCGAGGATCGCCACCAGCAGTGCGATATCGGTACCGGTCATTGATCGATGTGCTCCTGGCGGAACCCCGCCGGCGCGGGGCCGTTCCAATGGTGGGTACGAAGATGCTCCAACTCGGCGGCCTGCATGACCGCTCGCTCGTCGGGCTCGGCGTGGTCGTGGCCCAGCACGTGCAACACGCCGTGGACGGTGAGCAATGCGAGTTCGTCGTCGACGGTGCCGGCGTGACCGGCTGCGGCCTCGGCTGCCACGCCCGGACAGATGACGACGTCGCCGAGCAGGACGGGGCCGGCGGCGACGTCGGAGGGGTCGTCGTCGAGCGGGAACGACAGCACGTCGGTCGGACCGACCTTGCCGAGATGCTCCTCGTTGAGGGCTGCGATCTCGTCGCGATCGACGAAGGTCAGCGTGAGCTCACCGACGCGACCCTCCGAACGGAGCACCGCCGTGGCGAGATCGGCCCAGCGCATGGCGTCGAGACGCAGTTCGGTCTGTTCGTCGGCGGCGACGACCCGGACCGGAGCTGGCGCATCGACGCCGGTGGGACTGGACGGGTCAGCCACCGGCGACAGCTCCTCGCGAGGGTTTCGATCGTCGGGGGGTGTCGGACGGTGCTGACTGGTCTTCGTAGGCGGCGACGATGTCGGCCACGATCTGGTGCCGCACCACGTCGGCGGCGGTGAGATGCACGAACGCGAGATCGTCGACGTCGCCGATGATCCGTTCCAAACCCTTGATGCCGGATCGTCCGTCGGCCACGTCGATCTGGGTGGCATCGCCGGTGACGACGACCTTCGACCCGAACCCGATCCGGGTCAGGAACATCTTCATCTGCTCGGGCGTGGTGTTCTGGGCCTCGTCGAGGATGATGAAACTGTTGTTCAACGTGCGCCCGCGCATGAAGGCGAGTGGCGCGACCTCGATCGTGCCGCGCTCGATCAACTTGGCGGCGCCTTCGGGATCGACCATGTCGTACAGCGCGTCGTAGAGCGGGCGGAGGTACGGATCGATCTTCGCCATCAGGTCGCCGGGGAGGAACCCGAGCCGTTCACCGGCCTCGACCGCCGGCCGGGTCAGGATGATGCGCTGGACCTGCTTGGCCTGGAGCGCCTGCACCGCCATGGCCACGGCGAGCCAGGACTTGCCGGTGCCGGCCGGGCCGATGCCGAACGTGATGATGTTGTTGCGGATCGCATCGACGTAGCGCTTCTGCCCGGCGGTCTTGGGCCGCACGTTGCGGCCCTTGGCCCCTCGCAGCACCTGATGGGTCAGCACTTCGGTCGGGCGCTCGTCGGACCGGACCATGCCGATCGAGCGGTCGATCGTGCGGTCGTCGAGTTCGTGACCGCGCTCGAGGAGCCCCACGAGTTCTTCGAAGAGGCGACCGACCTGCGCGCTGTCGGCACCGCGCACCGAGATCTCGTTGCC
>CAXAWD010000336.1:0-4805 GCA_963972325.1 uncultured Acidimicrobiaceae bacterium | reverse complement strand
GCACGAGTGCGGACTCGACGTTGGGGCGTGGTACGAACACCGAGGCCGGCACCATGCCGGCGACGCGCGCCGTGGCCCAATACGCCACCTTGACGCTCACGGCGCCGTACTGCTTGGAGCCGGGCCCCGCGGCCATGCGCTCGGCCACCTCGCGCTGCACCATCACGAGCAGCGAATCGATCGCCGGCACGTCGTCGAGGAGGTCGCACACCAGCGGGGTCGCGACGTTGTAGGGCAGGTTGGCGACCAGCGTCCAGCGATCGCTCGCGGCCAGCACGGCGGACCAGTCGAGGTCCGTGGCGTCACCTTCGACGACGCGCACGTTGTCGAGCCCGGCGACGACCCCGCGCAGGGCGGGCACGATGCCGCGGTCGACCTCGATCGCGGTCACCTCGGCGCCCGTCTCTGCCAGGGCGAGCGTGAGCGAGCCGAGCCCGGCCCCGATCTCCACGACGTGATCGCCGGGGCCGACGTCGGCGAGCGACGCGATGCGCCGCACCGTGTTGGGGTCGGCGACGAAGTTCTGACCCAGGTCTCGACGCGGCGCCAACCCACCACCGGCCAGCAGATCGTGGATCTTCGTCCGGGAGTGTGTCACCAGGAGATCTCGACGGACAGCGGGGCGTCGGTCAGGTCGCCGATCCGGAGGAACGCGTCGGAGTTCAGGACCACGGCCTCGGAGGGGGTGGCGCCGCCGACGCTCACGATGCAGCGAATGCTCATGCTGTTGTCGAGGTTGGTGACGGTGATCGTCGACTCGAACGGAATCGTCGCGACGTCGCGGATCTGACACGCGGCGGGGTCGGTGATGCTGTGGCTGAAGCTGGCGGTGCCACGAACCGTCCGGCCGACGCGGGGGATCGCGATCGTCGCCGGGTCGTCGGCCTGCGGCGGGACGGTGCCCTGGGTGTACTCCGCCGGGGTGGTGCCCATCGGGTCGGTGTCGGCGGGCCGTTCGGACGCGTCGGGGGAGTCGGGGGGCGTGGTCTGCCCCGGGATCACGGCGGGGCCGACCAGGGTGCCGACGGGCTCGTCGGCCGTGTCGTCGCCCCCTCGGTTGAGGAGGAAGGCGGCCGGCACGAGGATCACGGTGATCGCCAGGGCGAGGGCGACCCGTCGTCGTTGCGCAAAGTCTTCGTGCATCGTGGAACGTGCGCCGCCGGTGGGGCAGGGCGGGCACCACCCGTGAGGATACTGCCGGTGATCAGGTTCTGATCTTCGGGAAGACCGCGTGGCCGTTCGCGTCGGTGGCCTCGGCGATCGTGGCGACGGGGACATCGCGGAGGTCGGCGATGAACTGTGCCGTGTGGGCCACCCACGCCGGCTGGTTGGTCTTGCCCCGGTGGGGCACCGGCGCCAGATACGGGGCGTCGGTCTCGACGAGCAGGCGGTCGAGCGGCACGACCGCCGCCGCGGCCTGGACATCGGCGGCGCTCTTGAACGTGACGATGCCGGAGAAACTCACGGAGGCGCCACGTTCGAGGCACGCCTCGGCTTCGTCGGGGCCGCCGGTGAAGCAGTGGAAGATCGTGCGCTCGGGCGTTCCCTCGGCGTCGAGCACCTCGAACGTCTCGTCCCAAGCGTCGCGGGTGTGGATGATCAGGGGCAGGTCGAGCTGATGGGCGAGCCGGATCTGCGCTGCGAACGCCTCGGCCTGCTCGGCGCGTGGCGAGTGCTCGTAGTAGAAGTCGAACCCGGCCTCACCGACCGCGACGACCTTCGGATGGTCGAACAGGTCGGCGATCGTGTCGACCGTGTGCACCGCTTCGTGCGGATGCAGGCCGACCGTGGCCCACACGTCGTCGTGGCGTTCGGCGGCGGCGATCGCTGCCAGCGAGGTGTCACGGTCGCAGCCGACCGTGACCATCGTCGTCACCCCGGCGGCGCGAGCGGCCTCGACCGCGCCGTCGACGCCGCCGGGCATCCGCTCGTCGTGGACGTGGCAGTGGCTGTCGAAGAGGTTCACAGCTTGATGCGGGGGAACAGCGGGTCGCCCTTGGTCACGGTGAGCCCGCCCGGGTACGCGCCCCAGGCCGCCGCCTCGGGCAGGCGTTGCTCCGCGATGTCGGAGGTGAAGCCGATCCGTTCCCACACCGCCTGCGCGGTTCGCGGCACGGCCGGGAACGCCAGGATCGACACGATCCGCAGCGCTTCGAGGGCGTCGCCCATCACGGCGTCGACCTCGGGGCCGGGTTCGGCCTTCCACGGCTCGTTGGATTCGAGGTAGGCGTTGGTGGCACGGACGAGCGACCAGGTGGCGTCGAGCGCCTTCGACGGAGCGACATCGTCCCACCCGCGGACGGTGTCGGCGTAGGCGGTGGCAGCAGCGGCGGCGAGCGGGCTGTCGGCGCGAGGCGCAGGCCCCGTGCCGTCGCACTTCTTGGCGACGACGGTGGCGACGCGGGCGGCGAGGTTGCCCAGGTTGTTGGCGAGGTCGCTGTTGTACTTGCCGACCAGGCCCTCGTAGCTGAAGTCGCCGTCGCTGCCGTACGGCGTCTCGGCGAGCACGTAGTAGCGGAACCCGTCGACGCCGACCGTGTCGATCAGGTCGAGCGGGTTGACGACGTTGCCGCCCGACTTCGCCATCTTCTCGCCGTCGACCAGCAGCCAACCGCCGATACCCCAACCCTTCGGAAGTTCGACCCCGGCCGACATCAGCATCGCCGGCCAGTAGACGCAGTGCTGGCGCACGATGTCCTTGCCGATCAGGTGGTAGTCGACCGGCCACCAGTCGGTGTAGTCCTGCTCGGGGTCGCCGAAGCCGGTCGCCGCGAGGTAGTTGGTCAGCGCGTCGAACCAGACGTAGGTGACGTGATCAGGGTCCCATGGCAGCGGGATGCCCCACTCGAGGCTGGTGCGGCTGATCGAGAAGTCGCGCAGCCCGCCCTTGATCAGCCCGATCGCCTCGTTCGCCCGGTTGTCGGGCTTCATCGCGCCGGGATGGGCGGCGTACCAGTCGAGCAGGCGGTCTTCGAAACGGCTGAGCCGGAAGAAATAGTTCTCTTCCTCGAGCGTCTCGACCGGACGCTTGTGGATCGGGCAGCACTCGGCGACGCCGTCGACCTCGACCAACTCGTCGTCGGTGTAATACAGCTCGCAGCCCACGCAGTACTTGCCGCTGTACGTGTCGAGTTCGATGTCGCCCGCGTCGTAGCAGCGTTGCAGCAGTTCGGCGACCGCCGCCTTGTGGCGCGGCTCGGTGGTGCGGATGAAGTCGTCGTTCGCGATGTCGAGCCGCTCCCAGGCGTCGGCGAACTTCGGGGCGATCTCGTCGGTGAACTGCTGCGGCGTCTTGCCCGCATCGTCGGCCGCCTGCTGGATCTTCAGGCCGTGCTCGTCGGTGCCGGTCAGGTACTTGACATCGTCGCCGAGCAGGCGATGCCAGCGCGTCAGGGCGTCGCCGACGATCGTCGTGTACGCGTGCCCGAGATGGGGCTCGGCGTTGACGTAGTAGATCGGCGTGGTGACGTAGAACCTGCTCACGCCCCCGACGCTACCGATCGCGCCTGCGGTTCGATGGTCCGGTTCGGCACGCGCGACATCAGCTCGTAGTCTTCCCGCCGTGTCGATCGAGCCACCCCAGACCACCGAGTTCGCTGCCGCCACGGCTGTCCACCGCCGCGCCGACGGGGTGTACGACGCCCGCATCGCCGAGGGGTGGGACATCGCCGGCAACGCCAACGGCGGCTACGTCATCGCGTTGGCGGCGCGGGCGATGGCCGATGCGGCCGGTCGGCCGCCGCTGTCGCTCACGGCTCACTACCTGTCGCCGGGTCGGCCCGGCCCCGTCGAGGTCGACGTCGACGTGATCCGATCGGGCCGCCGCATGGCCACGGTCGCCGGTCGGGTCCACGCCGGCGACACCGAGGTCCTCGCACTGCTCGGAACGTTCGCCGAGCAGGAACCGGGCGGCCCTGCCGTGATCACCGGGGCTGCGCCCGTGCTGCCACCGCCCGACGAATGCGTCGCGGCGTCGCCGCCGGTCGATTCGGGGTTCCACAACCGGGTGGTGTCGAGCATGCGGCCCGTCGACGCCGGGTTCCGCGTCGGCAACCCGAGCGGCACGGCCGAGGTCGAAGGCTGGTTCGAACTGCCCGACACCGACGAGATCGACGTGTTCACCCTGCTGTTGGCTGCCGACGCGTTCGTGCCGGTGGTGTTCAACAGCGGCGAGTTCCCGGTCGGATGGTCGCCAACGCTCGAACTGACGGTCCACGTCCGCGGGATTCCGGCGCCCGGCCCGCTGCGGGGCCGATTCTTCAGCCGCTTCATGTCGGATGGGCTGTTCGACGAGTCGGGCGAGTTGTGGGACTCGGAGGGCCGACTCGTGGCCCACTCACGTCAGCTCGCGCTCGTACCGCGCGGCTGAGCCGGTCGTTCAGCGGAACCAGAGACGGCCGGCTCGCCGGGCGCCGAACTCGAGCCCGACGGCGAACGTGCCCGCGGCGAGCCCGGCCGAGGCCAGGCCGGCAGCGGTGCGCCGGATCACGGTCTTCGTGCGTTGGCTGAAGATCACGACCGGCCAACCGTGCGCGCGGGCGTGTCGTTCGAGCTTCGAGTCGGGGTTGACCGCGACCGGATGCCCCACCGCACTGAGCATCGGCAGATCGCTGGCCGAGTCGCTGTACGCATAGCACTGGGTGAGATCGAGGCCGTCCCAGCGGGCCAGTTCCTCGATCGCGTCGACCTTGCCGGTGCCGTAGCAGAACGGACCGGCGAGCTCGCCGGTGTACCGGCCGTCGACCACCTCGCCGACGGTGCCGATGCCGCCGGTCATGCCCATCGAGGTCGCCAACGGTTCGACG
>CAXAWD010000335.1:0-4824 GCA_963972325.1 uncultured Acidimicrobiaceae bacterium | reverse complement strand
CCCCTCGATCCGGCGGAGGTACTGGTCGCGCGGGCCCAGCAGGGCCGACATCAGGTGCGCACCCGGCACGACGACGGTCGTCAACGTGTCAGTGCTGGTCATGCGTGAGGCAGACGCCGGCGGCGCTCATCGGCCCTACGGTAGCGGCTTTGTGCACGCTGCGGTACCGAGGTTCCTGCTCCGAGTGGCGGCCTTGGGAAGATTTTCGACTTTTTCCTACGGAATCTTGAGAATGCGACCGATACACGAAGGGTCGCCTCCACCGTCTTCACCGAGACCACATCCGCCGACCAACGACGCACAGGAACCTCCGCATGACCCGAGTCCTCCGATCCGCACCCTGGCTGTTCGCAGCCGGCGCGGTCGCGGTCGCACTCGTCTGGGCCGGATCCGACATCGTCGGTGGTCTCCCCTGGCGCATCACGTTCGTCGTGTCGGGCATCCTTGCGGCGGTCATCGGCGCCCGAGCGCACCGGCTTCCCTGGCTGATCACGTCGGCGATGGCGCTCGGTGGGATCCGCGTGGCCCTCCTCGACAGCGAGCGGGTGGCCGCGACCAGCACCACGTCGACGCTGGTCGTGCTGGGCACCGTGGTGCTCGGCATCGGGCTGATGGTACCGATGGCGCTCGGACTCCGGCTCCGGCGCGGTCGACTCGACCGCCGAGACGGCATCGACCTGATGACCCTGGCGGTCGGCGGGATCATGGCCACGTGGATCGTCGTCACCAGTCGCCTCATCTTCGTGTACGACCTCCACCCGGCCACCGCCGTGATCGACACGATGTACCTGCCGCTGGCGCTCTTGCTCTTCACGTTCATCGTCGATCTGCTCCTCACCGGGCTCATCGACAACCGGCCGATGCAGCTGATCACGCTCGGGGCCGGACTCAACCTGCTCGCGTCGGTCATCGGCGCCTTCGACCTCGTCGAGATCTGGAGCACCGATCCGCAGCTCGAGAACGTCATCTACTGCGCAGCGTTCCTGTTCCTCTGCGCCGGGCTGACGCACGGTGAGGCGGCCGACACGATCGTTCCGGACCGCAACAGCGACCCGACGGCCGCCTACACCCCGTTCCGGTTGGCACTCACCGGGGCGTGCCTGGTCGTGCCCGGCGTCCTCGTGGCGACGCTGCCGCCGTTCGGCCCCACCGACGTCATCATTCGTGCGACCGCGATGCTCGTCCTGGTCTGCACGGTCGTGGCACGGCTGTTCATCGCGATCCGCAGCCACGAGGCAGCGAACCGAGAGCTGTCCGACCGTCTGCATCTGGACGACCTCACACGGCTGCCGACCCGTGCCAGGATCGCCGAAGAAGTCGAGTCGATCCTCGAGTCGACCTGGCGCTCCGAGTTCCAGCCGACGATCATCCAGCTCAACCTCGACCGATTCAAGTACATCAACGACAGCCTCGGTCACTACGAGGCCAACGAGGTGCTCGTGCTCGTCAGCCGACGGCTCACGGCGGCGGCCGGCCGGTTCGGCGGCATCGTCGGCCGGTCCGGTGGCGACGACTTCGTCGTCGTCGACGCGACGACCCGTTCGCAGGCCGAGGCCGGCGAACGCCTCGCCGACGTGCGGGCGGCACTGGACGAACCACTCCGTGTCGGCGAGCACAGCGTGTACGTCACCGCCAGCTTCGGCGTGGTCACCGCACCGCGGAATCGCACGCTCGACGCCGAAGAACTCATGCGCCGTGCCGACATCGCGACGCACCGGGCGAAGTCGACCGGGCGCAACAGCGTCGCCGTGTTCGACGACTCGATGCAGTCTCACCTCGCTCGCCGCATGGACCTCGAGAACGGCCTGCACGGCGCCATCGGACGCCAGGAGATGCGGCTCTACCACCAGCCGATCGTCGACGTGGCGACCGGAACGGTCACCGGATTCGAGTCGTTGCTCCGCTGGCAGCGCGAGGGCACGATCGTTCCCCCGATCGATTTCATCTCGATCGCCGAGGAAACGGGGCTGATCTGCGAGTTGGGCGCCTGGGCGCTCCACGAGGCCCTCTCCGGGTTGCGCGGGTGGATCGACGACGGCGTCGTCGGCCCGACCACGACGATCTCCGTCAACGTGTCGCCACGACAGATCGCCGACCCGGAGTTCGCCCACGTCGTCCGCCGAGCCCTGGACGAGACCGGCATGCCGGCCGATCAGCTCTGGCTCGAGGTCACCGAGTCGATGATGCTCGAAGAGCCCGAGCTCGCACTCCGCACCCTCCGTGAGATCCGGGAGATGGGCGTCGGGTTGGCGCTCGACGACTTCGGAACCGGCTACTCGTCGCTGTCGTTGCTCCAGCAGTTCCCGATCCAGCGCATCAAGGTCGACCGGGCGTTCGTGAACGGCATCGCCGAGGAGGGCACCGACCGGTCGCTGGTGCGAACCGTCATCGCGATGGCCCAGTCGATGGGCCTCGACCTCGTCGCCGAGGGCGTCGAAACGGTCCATCAACTCCGGGTGCTCGCCGAGCTGCACTGCGACAAGGCGCAGGGATTCTTGATCAGCCGGCCGGTTCCGGCCGATGCGATGCGCTCCACGATGGTCGCGCTCGATGCACTCACGTCGCTCTCGCTGTTCGACCCGAGCGATGTCACGGCATTGTCGCCTGCTCCCTCGGCGGACACCGGCGGCGTCCCCGACCACCGGGCCTTCCCGGTCGGCGCAGGCGGCATGTCGAGCCGACCGCTCGGCCAACCGGTCATCTGACGCAACCGGGGTGACCGAGGAACCGGGGCATCCGTCCCGAACCCGGACGCGACAAGGGCCCCCGGAGTTCGGGAGCCCTTGCGCTGTCGGAGGCGACGGCGGGAATCGAACCCGCGTTGACGGCTTTGCAGGCCGTTGCCTTAGCCACTCGGCCACGTCGCCGGCGCACCGAAGGATAGCGGGACGACCCGGTGATGCCCGCGTTCGTGTCGCGAAGGGGGCACACGGCGTGATGACGGGCGGTGGGGGTACTGGCATCGGGGCGCGGAGTGCGTCAACATGACCGCGTGCGACGCCGCTCCCCCTTTGCCGCCCCGGCGATCCTGACCGTGTTGTTGACGGCGACCGTTGCATGCGATCCGCCGTCGGACGGGCAGGCTGCCACGGGTTGCTCGACGATGGTCGCGGATGCCTCGCGCGAGAGCGAACCCGGCGACCAGGTCCGGCTGCTCGATCAGGCGATGATCGTGTGCGGGTCGTACGAAGCGTTCACGTCGGAACTCCGCGAGTATTCGGGCAGCATCGGCTACGACCCGGCCACCTACGTCCAGCGACGCTGCGAGCGGGTCGACGACGAACTGGTCCGGAAGACGCCCACCTGCGCCGCCGTCATCTCGCCGACCACCACCGTGCCGCCCACCACGGTGGTCGAGTTGTTGTTCGTCGGTGACACCGTCGACGGCCGCCCGATCGAGATCCGTCCCGGGCCCGGCATCGAGTTCGTCGGCGACGTGCCCGCCGTGATCCAGCAGACGGTCGACATCGCCATCGAGTCCGGGTGTGAGGGCGTCGTCGCCCAACGCGACGTGTGGGCGGAGCAGATCACCGATTCGCCCGAAGGCGACGTCGCCTCCGTCTACGCTCAGCACGCACAGAACGTCGCCAACTTCATCGGGTGCGACACCGAGCAGCTCGGCGCCTCCTGAGTCGGCGGGTCAGCCCGTGTCGCCGGTGAACGGGTTGAAGTCGCCGCCGTCGAGCAACACGATGATGGTGACGAAGATCAACGCGAGCAGGAACGCCGCCGCGATCCATTGGGCGGTCGGGCCGAACACCCGCTTGCCGCCCACCTGCTCGTTGCGCCCACGCGTCGGGCGGCCCTTCGGCGGCGTGAACCCCTTCTTGGGTGTCTGCTGGTGTGCCATCGGGCATCGATGGTAGTCGCCGGGGTCGACGCTGTCAGGACGAGATGCGAAGATCCGAGCATGCAGACGTTCCAGGACCCGATCGAACGAGCGCTCGTGGTCGCGGCCGACCGCGAGGCACTCGTGTGCGGCGAACGACGTTTCACGTACCGCGAGTTCGCGAACCGTCTCGAGCGATTGCACGGCGCACTCGGCCGGCTCGGTCTCCGACCCGGCGACCGCGTGGCGATCCTGCTGTTCAACTCGATCGAGTTCGTCGAGCTGTACTGCGGTGTCCCGATGGCCGGGCTCGTCCAGGTGCCCCTGAACTTTCGCTGGGCCGAACCCGAGTTGGCCTACGCGCTCGACGACTCCGGCGCGACGGTGCTGGTGTGCGACCGCGATCCCGGGCCGCTCGCGGACCTGGTCGAGCGCGTGATCCGGGTCGACGACGGCGAGTACGAGTCGCTGCTCGCCGAGGCCGATCCCCTGCCGTTCGACACCGGTGCGGTGGACGAACACGACCTCGCCGGGCTGTTCTACACGGGCGGCACCACCGGCACGAGCAAGGGCGTGATGCTCACGCACCGCAACCTGATCGCGAACGCCTGGAACATCCAGTACTCGCAACCGATGACCGTCGACGACCGCTATCTGATCATGGCCCCGATGTTCCACGCCGCCGGGTCGGTCAGCGTGTTGCAGTCGATCTTCGTCGGAGCGACACAGGTGATCATGCCCGCCTTCGACCCGGGCGGCATGCTCGACCTCGTCGTCGCCGAACGGATCACGCAGACGCTGGGCGTGCCGGCGATGGTGGCCGCCACGGTCGAGGAGCAGATCGCCCGCCCGCGCGACATCACCACGTTCGACGTGTATGCACACGGTGGTTCCCCGATCGCGCTCGAAGTGATCCGCCGCGGCATCGCGGCGTTTCCCGGCACCCGGTTCCTGCATCTCTACGGCACCACCGAGACCGCCCCGATCGTCACCGG
>CAXAWD010000334.1:0-4824 GCA_963972325.1 uncultured Acidimicrobiaceae bacterium | reverse complement strand
GGGTCGCGGCTGAACAGGCCTGCCACATCGGGCGCGTTCGTGCGCCCACCACACTTCGATGAAGCCGTCGGCCGAGGCCGGCGGCTTCGTGCTGTGTGGTCGCCGGTCGTAGCTCCGAGTCGTTCGGCTCAGCCGGGCCCGCCCGCTCGTTGCGTTACAGTGCACGCATGACGGGCGGGCCGCCGCAGGGGGCAACACGTCGTGGCGACGAGGTCGATCTACACCATGGCGTCCCCGTCCCCGACCCGTACCGGTGGTTGGAGGACGGCGAGGCCCCGGAGGTGCGCGAGTGGGTCGCGGCGCAGAATCGGGTGACGCGGACCGCACTCGACGCGGTTCCGAGCCGCGACGTCTGGCATCGGCAGGTGTGCCGATTCCTGCGGTTGCCCGTGGTCCAGGCGGTGAAGTGCGCCGCCGGTCGGTCGTTCGTACTCGAACGGGCGGAGGGCGCACCGCAGGCCTCGCTCGTCGTTCATCCCATCGACGGTCGCGCTGATCCACTGGTGCTCGTCGATCCCACGGCGGTCGCGGCCGACGGCGTTGCTGCGGTCGATTGGTTCGCGCCGTCGCCCGACGGCGAACTCGTCGCCTTCGGCGTGAGCGAGGGGGGTACCGAGAACTCCGAGCTGCGACTGGTGCGCTCGGCCGACGCACACCACGCCGACCTGCGCATTCCGAACTGTCGGGCCAGCAGCGTGGCATGGGAACCGGACGGCTCTGGATTCTTCTACACCCGGTATCCGGAAGGCGATGCGTATCACCGCACGGTGCACCATCACACGATCGGCGACGACCCGGTCGACGATCCGGTCGTCTGGTCGGAGTTGCCGACCCCCGAGACCTGGCCGAGCGTGTCGACATCGTCCGACGGCCGCCGGCTCCTCGTGCAGTCGGCGGTCGGGTGGCGCCGCACCGACGTGCACGTGCTCGATCGGCGGAACGACCGGTGGGCCACCGTGATCTCCGACACCGAGGCGACGTCGTCGTTCACGTTCGCCGACGACGACACCCTCGTCGGGATGACCACGCTCGACGCCTCCAGGGGGCGGGTGGTCGTGGTCGACCTCGATGCCGACGATCTCGGCCCCGACGCGTGGCGCAGCGTCGTTCCCGAACGCGACACCGTGGTCACGGGGGTACGGGCCGATGCCCACGGGCTCGTCGTCGCCACGTCGCTGAACGGCGTCGATGCGGTCGAGCGGTGGACGTTCGACGGTGCAGGCCCGACGATGATCTCCGGTCTCGACGGTTGCACGGTCGTCCAACTGGACGTCGACGACTCGACCGGTGAGGTGTTCGCGCTGGTCACGGGCTTCGACCGGCCCGACGCCGTCTACGCCGTCGGCGAAGCCGAGCTCGAACGGGTGCATCCGGCGAAACGGCCGGTCGACGTCCCCGATCTCACGGTGACCCATGTCGAGTACCCGTCGGTCGACGGCACCCTGGTCGGTTTGTTCCTCATCCACCGCGCCGACGTCGAGCCCGACGCGAACACGGCCACGATCCTCACCGGCTACGGCGGATTCGCCATCACCAAGACGGCCACGTGGTCGCCGCCGATCGCCGCCTGGTGCGAGTCCGGTGGGCAGTACGCCATCGCCGGCCTGCGCGGCGGGCTCGAACGCGGCAACGCCTGGCACCGTGCCGGCCGGAGAGAGAACAAGCAGAACGTGTTCGACGACTTCCACGCCGCGGCCGATTGGCTCGTCGCCACCGGCCGCACGTCGCGAGCACGGTTGGCGATCTCGGGCGGATCCAACGGCGGATTGCTGGTCGGAGCCGCGCTGACGCAGCGTCCCGATCTCTGTCGTGCGGTGTGGTGCGCCGTGCCGCTGCTCGACATGGTCCGGTTTCCGCAGTTCCTCATCGCCCGGCTCTGGACCGACGAGTACGGCGACCCCGACGTGCCCGACGAGTTCGAGTGGCTGCTGAGCTATTCGCCGTATCACCACGTCCGCGACGGCGAGCGCTACCCGGCGGTGCTGTTGACCACCGCCGAGGGTGACAGCCGCGTCGACCCGTTGCACGCCCGCAAGATGGCGGCCCGGCTCCAGGAGGCGGCCGTCGATCAGCACGAACGTCCGGTGCTGCTGCACCAGGAAGACCGTGCCGGACACGGCGTCGGCAAGCCGGTGGCCAAGAGCGCCGACGAGCAGGCCGACGCGCTGGCGTTCTTCTCCTGGCAGTTGGGTCACGAGCCGCGATGAGCGACGTTCGGCTCGCCGCGCTGCGCGCTCCCGGCGACCCCGAGGCGTGGCGGTCGCTCGGCTTCGACGTCGATGGTGAGGTCGGTGGCGACACGGTGGCCTTCGCCAACGGAGCGGTTCGGCTCGGTGCCCCCGGGTGGGCCATCGAACTCGAATCGCCGGGCCGTGAGGCGTCCGACGTCGAGGGCATCCCGATCTCGACCGGCGCCCGAGTCGCGGCCGTGGAGCATCCCAACGGCGCAGTCGAACTCGACCACATCGTGGTGATGACCGACTCGATCGAGCGCACGTCCGCTGCGATCGACGAGTCGCTGGGCCTCCGTCAGCGACGGCTTCGCGAGACCGCCACGGTACGTCAGGCATTCCATCGTTTCGCCGACACACCGGACGGCACGCGCGGTTGCATCGTCGAGGTGGTCGAGCGACCCGACGTCGCTCGCGTCGACATCTGGGGGCTGGTCGTGATCGTCGACGACATCGACCGTGCGGTCGCCGCGGCGGGTGGTCTGATCGGTGCGCCGAAGCCGGCGGTGCAGCCGGGGCGCCGGATCGCCACGGTGTCGCGCGGCGCCGGGCTGTCGGTTGCCCTCGCGCTGATGTCGCGCTGATCAGTCCCGCTGATCAGTCGCGGTCGTCGCCGCCGGTGAGATACGCCTGGCCTTCGGTGCACTCGCTCTGGAGCGGACACCACCGGCACGACACACCCGGCCGTTTGACCGGTTCACGGCCCTCGACCCGGAGTTCGATCTCGGCGTTGACGGCGTCGAGCATCCGGCGGCTCGCAGTGAGCAGCACACGTTCGGTGACGTCTTCGACGACCGGTTCGCCGGCGTCGAGGTAGAACGACGCGATCTTGCGCGGTGGGATCTGGGTGCGCAGCGTCTCGACCAGCGCGTAGAACCGGAGATCCTCACGGTGCTTGGGGGAGACCCACCCGGTCTTCAGGTCGATGATGACCTTCCGACTCTCGGCGCCCGCAGGGCGACCGAGCGTGAGGTCGACCTTGCCCGACAACACGATCGGCCCGTCGAGCGGCCAGCGCACGCTCGACTCGACCGTGGGTGCGGCCCGCCGGTCGAGCGGCGGGAAGCACTCCTGGAACTTGATCAGCTTGTCGACCGCGAACCCGCGCAGGTCGGCGAGGTCGGCCTCGCTCAGCCCCTCGATCCAGTCGCCGATGCTGGAATCTTCGTCGGCGAGTCGGGCGAGGGCCTCGTCGATCACGTCGGCCGGTGCCGGGTCGCCGCGCCAGTTGAC
The DNA here is from genome assembly GCA_963972325.1 of uncultured Acidimicrobiaceae bacterium. Classification (GTDB taxonomy): domain Bacteria; phylum Actinomycetota; class Acidimicrobiia; order Acidimicrobiales; family Ilumatobacteraceae; genus Ilumatobacter. The sequence goes on along the minus strand of CAXAWD010000334.1, from coordinate 1,360 downwards.
CATCAGTTGAACGGCTCGGTGGGCGACCTGCCCGCCGGCGACGGCCGGTGACCAGCTGAACTCGTCGTCGTGCAGATGTTGGACCTCGCAACCGAGCACGCTGGAGACACGGTGCTTGCTGAGGAACACCGACTCGTCGCCGAGTCGTTCGCGGAACCCCTCGAACGCGTCGTCGATGTCGGCGCGGAGCGACGCGATGAAGGCGGTGTCGAAGACGACGGGGTCGGGGGAGCGGCGGAGGAGGCCGAGGGTCTTGTGCTGCAGCGGACTCAGTTCGGGGGTCTCCGCCGCCGGGTCGGCCGCCTGCTCGCTCATCGAGGCCGACACTACCGACCGGGTGCGTCGGTCGACGCGGAACCCGACCCGCCATCCTTGTGACACCCCGCGTGCATGATCGTCGTATGTCCACCGGCAGCGCCTCCACCGTCGACTTCGCGTCGGCCGCGCGCACCCTCACCCGCGAGGCGCGGCGTCGAGGGTTGGTCGGGCCGAGCTTCCGGTGTCCGCCCCGGCTGGTCGGGGTCGACCGGTCCATCAGGCGGAGAGGCGACGGCGCGATCGTGTCGGTGCGCCTGCGGGGGCGTCCGTGGCCGGCCGTGCTCGCCGACATGATCGAGGGCGTGGTCGCCGCCAACCGGCTCGTGGCCCCCGAGGCCGACCGTCTGCGAGCCGATCTGTGGCTGCTCTGCGGCGCCGAGCAGGTGTCCGACACCACGGTCGCCCGCGTCGCCTGACCCACGGGGTGTCGCCGGATAGATTGCGCCGGCAGGCCCGGGTGGTGGAATTGGCAGACACGGGGGGCTTAAACCCCCCTTCTCCTGCGGGAGAGTGTGGGTTCGAATCCCACCCCGGGCACCCATACGCTGGTTGTTCGCGATCGGGTAGTGACCCGTGACGTCATCCCGGTAGTGCCCGTGTCACATCCGTGTCACAGACCGTGACACCCTCGGCCTACTCTTGCGTTCATGGCCAACGGCTCGGTGAGGCGGAGGGGGAAGGTCTGGTCGTTCGTCGTCGACCTCGGCCCCGACCCGTCGTCCGGTCGCCGCCGCCAGGCCCGCCGATCGGGCTTCGCGACCAAGAAGGCGGCGGAGGCCGCGCTGCGCGATCTGGTGACCGCTGCCGATGCCGGCACAGCGGTGAGCCGCAGCCGGATCACCGTGTCCCAGTTCTTGACCGACTGGCTGGAGACGATCAAGCCGCGCGTCCGACAGACCACGTGGGTCAGCTACCGGATGGTGGTCGAACGCATCACACGTCAGATAGGAGCGGTGCAACTCCAGTCGCTCACCCCGCTGCAGGTCGCGGGCCTGTACGCCACGCTGCTGGAACGAGGAGGTGCTGGCGGGAGAGCGCTTGC
>CAXAWD010000333.1:0-4873 GCA_963972325.1 uncultured Acidimicrobiaceae bacterium | reverse complement strand
GCCCAGACATCCGCGGGTGCGACGACCTCGCGCAGCACATGAACGTTGTGTTCGATCGCGGTGAGGTCGATCTCGGCGCGCGCCCACCGACCCGACGCGCCGCGGGCGGTGGTCATGGCACGATCGCGCTCGTGTCGAACCCCAGCGCATCGAGCGTCGCCACGTCGGCGACACCGGTGACCGCGAGGTCGTTGGCCGACTGGAACGACTCGACGGCCGATCTGGTGGACGGCCCGAAGTTGCCGTCGGCGCCGACGTACAGCAGGTCGAGCCGGATGAGTCGTGTCTGGAGCGCCTCGACATCATCACCGTTGTCGCCGTACCGGAGTACACGGTCGAGTTGGATCACGTGGGTGTCCGACCGGCACTCCACGCGACGGTCGTCGCCGATCTCGTAGCAGAGCACGCCGTCCTCGCCGATCGTGTACAGCGCCTCGATGTCGGCGACAGGCCCGGTGACGTCGGGGTCGGGGCACGGGTTCTGCGGCACCGCATCGGGATCGACACCGATCGGGCAGGCGCGCCCGTCGAGGAACGCCATCTTGCGCGAGAGGTAGTCGGAGGCACCCCACGCGCCGATCTGCCGGTAATGCACGCCGTCGGTCACGAACCACTCACTCAGATCGGCCGTGTAGGCGCCCCAGTCGGCCAACACCACATCGGGGAAGTCGCCGGTCGCGAGCAGGTCGCGCAGCACGGCGTTGTTCTGGGCGAACGACTCGTGGTTGCCGATCGAGCCCGGCGACACGTAGTCGACGTCCGACCGCAGCGTGAACCAGACGATGCGCTCGAAACCCTGCTGCCGGGCCTTGTCGACCACCGCCCGGAACGACTCGGCGAACGACGACGGGCCGTCGTTGTAACCGGTGGCGACGATCAACGTCGTGTACTTGCCGGCGTGGAAGTCCATCGCCTCGTAGAGCGTCGGCGGGCGGCGTTGCTCGCGCCCGGTACAGGAGCGGAAGAAGAGGCGACGGCACGACTCGAGGTCGAGCGTGTGGCCGAACCCGACGATCGCGTTGTCGGCGCCCGGTACCCATCGCAACGCAGCGATGGCCGAGTCGCCGATCACCACCGCCCGATCGGGCGGGTCGATCCGGACGGCGGTCTCCGTGGGCATGTCGGCGGCGCCGTCGATGCGGTCGGCAGCGGCCGCCACCCCCACGGACGCGCCGGTGACGAGGGCCGATACCAGCGCCACTCGGAGCAGCGGTGATCGGCGCGTCACGATGCCCGGCACGCTTCGATCGCCTCGGGAATCAGCGGGAGCAGGTCGCCGGCCATCAGGCCCGGACCACCGCGGGCCGCCGCGTCGGCGTGCACCCAGGCGGCTGCCGCTGCGGCATGTAGGGCGCCCGCGCCGCGGGCCAGGAACGCCCCGACGAGCCCCGACAACACGTCGCCGGTGCCCGCGGTGGCGAGTCGCTCGGAGCCGTTGGTCACGAGCAGCGTGCGCCCTTCGGCATCGGCCACGACCGTGGTCGGCCCCTTGAGGAGGACGATCGCGCCCGACATCCGGGCGAGATGGTGCGCGGCGGCGATGCGGTCACGCCCCGGCCGGCGACCGGTCAGCAAGCCGTACTCGCCGTCGTGCGGTGTCAACACGGTCGGCACCTCGCGTTCGGTGAGGAACGACGGGTTGCCCTCCTCGTTCCACGACAGCGCGAACAGCGCGTCGCCGTCGACCACCGTCGGCACGACCGCCTCGAGCACCGTGGTGACCACCGACGGGATCGTGTACTCCTCACGACCGAGACCCGGCCCGATCACCAAGGCGTGGTAGCGATACAAGTCGGCCTGCACGGCGTCGGACCAGTCGAACGGCGGGATCCGCCGGTCGACGACCTCGGTCGGCGTGTCGGCGTCGATGCCGGGGCTCGACACCGCGACCATGCCCGACCCGGCTCGCATCGCCGATGCAGCGGCGAGGTGCGCGGCGCCCGTCATGCCGGCGCTCCCTGCGACGATGCGAACACCGTCGGCCCACTTGTGCGCATCGTCGGCCCGCCGGGGCACCCACGCCGCGACATCGGTCGGCTCGACGACGTGGATCGACGGAGACGGGAATCGCAGCCCGATGTCGATGGTGTGCAACTCGCCGCAGAGGCGCGGGCCGTCGTTGAGGACGTGGCCCGGCGACGGGGCACCGAACGTGACGGTCGCGTCGGCGCGCCGGGTGTGCTCGGCCGCCACGCCGGTGGCACCGTCGAGGCCGGTGGGCACGTCGACGGCGAGCAGACGGGCCGAACCGATGTCGGGGCAGTGCCACGAGTCGCGGAAGCCGCTCCCGAATGCAGCGTCGATCACCAGATCGGCGGCCGGCAGTTCGCTCGGTGCGTCGAGTGCATCGAAGGTCCGGACTCGTACGCCCTCGGCCGCGAGCCGCTCGGCGGCGACGCGGCCGTCGGCGCCGTTGTTGCCCGGGCCGGCGAGGACGTTGACCGTGCGTCCGTAGCGCCCGCCGAGCACGTCGATCGCCACACGGGCGACACCGGTGCCGGCGCGCTCGATCAGCGTGGTGACGTCGACGGTCGCCGCTTCGTCGGCAGCACGCTTCTCATCGGGGGTGGCGACCGGGATCATCGAAACCTCATTCGGCCAGCACGTACGCGACGGCGACCAGGTCGGAGTGGGTCAGGCTGACGTGCCACCGGCTGACTCCGGCGGCTTCGGCGAGTTCGGCGGCCCGGCCGGCGAACGCCAGCGACGGGGCACCCGAGGCTGCCCGCTCGACCCAGACGTCGTGGAACCCGAAGGCACCCAACCCCAGGCCCAGCGACTTCATGACGGCTTCTCGTGCCGCGAACCGTACGGCGAGCGACGGCACGGGATCGGACTGCGGTGCGACGTAGGCCAGCTCGACGCCGGTGAACAGCCGCTCGCGCATGGTCGGCGTGCGTTCGAGCGAGCGGCGGAACCGTTCGATCTCGACGACGTCGACCCCGATACCGATCATCGCGTCAGCTGCGCCAGAGATCGGCGGTCTCGGAGATCGGGGCGATGAGCAGGTCGTCGACCGGGAGTTCGCCGAGCTTGCTCTGGTCGAAGTCGCCCTCGGTCTCCGACACCCAGTCGACCAACCGGTCGAACCGACGGTCGTAGCCCTGCAGGACGCCCCGCATCGTGTCGGCAGGGAGACGGTCGTGGAGCCGGACGTGCAGCAGCGTGATGCCGGTGCAGACGTCGGCCTTGACCTCGGGCACGAAGATCACGATGCGACCGTCACGGCGGCCCCGAGCCACGAGGAGTTCACGTGCGTCGGCCACCCGGTGTTTGGTGCCGACGAGGCGCGCGTTGTGCTCGACCCGGCTCTGGAGCTCGCGCGAGATGCCGCCTCGGTCGACGATCGAGATCGTCTCGCCGTCGATTTGGTAGCGGGTGAACCCGGTGACCTCGATCACGGCCGGGTCGAGATCGGCGAGCACCTTGAGCGTGCGGTAGCTGAGCACGTCGCGGCCCGGGCCGGCGGCGAGCGTGGCCTGGACGAGCGCCCGGTCGAGGACACCCTCGTCGCTGCGGGAGATGCCCACCGTCACCGTCTTGGCCTGGTGCTTGATGGCATCGATGGGTCGGGTGAGCTCTTCGATCGCCTGGGTGAGCCCGGCCACGAGATCGTCGATGAGCGCGCTCGGCGTGCCCACCTTGCCCGTCGACGTGGCGTAGGTCTCGACCGGGTTCGGGTCCAGAGCGTCACGCAGGAGACCCGACAACCGAACGGCGGTGCTCGCCTCGAGATGGCCGTCGTACACGCGGTCGCGGAGGCCGTCGGCGAACTTGCGGGCCACGGCGGGCAGCTCGGTTCGGACCGACGCGAGGACGGCGTCGCCACCATCGTGGTCGGCGACCGCCCGCTCGACGAGCTCGCGCCCTTCCCGGAGCGGGCGTGCCGACGCGTCGATCGCGAGCGCTGCCTCGTAACCGAACAGGTGCCCGACCATCGCGGACAGCACGAACCCGAGCGCCGGGTCGACCTGAGGCACGTTGATGGTGGCGGCGGCGCTGTAGCGCACCTCACCCTCGTCGGCCACCACGATCGCCGTTGCCTTGTGGGCCTGGAAGATCGCCGTCTCCTTGGCGACGTCGTCGGCCGTACTGCCACGCAGGCCGGCGGCGCACACGAGGATCAACGGCTCGCTCGACAGGTCGATGTGCTTCTTGTCCTCGGTGACGTCGGCGGCGATCGACTTGTAGCAGAGCTCGCTCAGCTTGATCCGGACCTCTTCGGCGGCGACCGTGTTAGGCCCGTTGCCGACCACGGCCCAGTACCGCTTCGACGGTGCGAGCCGTTGGGCCGCATCGGCGATCTGTTGGCGGTTGGCGAGCACCCGGCGCATCGCCTCGGGCAGGGTGCGCAGGCCGCCGAGTAGTTCGTGGCGGCGTGCCGGCGTGCCGAGCCCCGCGGCCTCGCTGATCGCGCAGGCGAGCAGGGCGCCGGCGGCGACCTGGGCGTAGAACGCCTTGGTCGACGCGACGCTCATCTCCACGTCACGACCGTCGGACGTGTAGAGCACCGCGTCGGCCTTGTCGACCAGGTCGCTGGCCCGCCGGTTGACGATGCCGATCACGGCGGCGCCACGTGCGCGGAGCAGGTCGACGGTGCGGTTGGTGTCGGTGGTGGTGCCGCTCTGGCTGACGGCGATCGCCAGCGTGTCGCTCATGTCGAGGCGGAGTTGGAAACCCGACAGTTCGGTGGCGACCACGGCGTCGATGTCGAGTTCGCCCCCGCAGAGTTCGTCGAGCAGCGCGGCGGCACTCTGACCCGCCACGGCCGCCGTGCCCTGGCCGATCACCCGAACGCGCTTGATGGTGCCGTTCGCGAGCCGCTCGGCGATCGAGGCCGGAAGCGCCCGCTCGCCGACCACGGCGGTCAGCC
>CAXAWD010000332.1:0-4880 GCA_963972325.1 uncultured Acidimicrobiaceae bacterium | reverse complement strand
CCTCGACGTCGACGATCGTGGCGCCCGCTTCACGGAGCGCGTCGAACGCCTGCTCGAGCCGCTCTTGCACGTCGGGGTCGGCGCCGTCGGGCAGGTCGGTGATCCGGCCGACGCGGAGCCCCTCGACCCCGGCATCGAGGAGTGCCGAGTAGTCGGGCAGCGGTTCGGGGATCGACGTCGAGTCGTGCGGGTCGTGCCCCGAGACGGTCTGGAGTGCGAGGGCGGCGTCGCCGACCGTGTGCGTGAACGGGCCGATCTGGTCGAGGCTGCTGGCGAACGCGACGAGGCCGTACCGGCTCACGCGCCCGTAGGTGGGTTTGACGCCGACCACGCCGCACAGTGCGGCGGGCTGACGGATCGATCCGCCGGTGTCGGACCCGAACGACAGCGCCGAGAACCCGGCCGCGACCGCGGCTGCGGAGCCGCCAGACGACCCGCCGGGCACCCGCGTGATGTCGAGTGGGTTGCGGGTCGCGCCGAACGCGGAGTTCTCGGTGGACGACCCCATCGCGAATTCATCGAGGTTCGTCTTGCCGACGGCGACCGCGCCGGCCGCGTCGAGCATCGACACGACCGTGCCGTCGTACGGCGGGACCCAACCCTCGAGGATCTTCGACGAGCAGGTGGTGGGCACACCACGGGTGCACATGTTGTCCTTCAGCGCCACCGGCACGCCGGCGAGCGGGCCCGGGTCACGGCCGGCGGCGACCTCGTCGTCGATCGCGGCCGCGCGTTCGCGCGCCCGGTCGGCGAGCACCGTGTTGAAGGCGTGGACCTCGCCCTCGCGGGCGTCGATCCGGGCCAGGTGGGCGTCGAGCACGTCGACGGCCTTGAGCGCGCCGGAGCGGACCCCGGCGGCGATCTCGGTGGCGGTGATCTCGGTGGCGGTGCCGAACTCGGCCATCAGGCGTCTCCACCCGTCGGCGGCACCAGGAACCGGCCGTCTTCCGTGGCCGGCGCCATGGCGAGCGCCTCGTCGCGGTCGACGCCCGGCTGCACCACGTCGTCGCGCATCACGTTGACGAGCGGGTACGGCTGCGTCATGGGCTCGACGTCGTCGAGGTCGAGCGCATCGATGTCGGCGAAATGGTCGAGCATGTCGCCGAGTTGCTCGGTCGCCCGGTCGATCTCGGCCGACGTCAGCTCGAGCCGGGCGAGGTACGCGACCTTGGCCACATCTTCACGGGTCAGACGTTCGGACACAAGGCGGGAGGCTAATCCGAGCACCGTCGATGACCTACTCGGCGCCACGGGACGTGATGGGACCGGCCGGGCTCGGGACCCGTCCGACTCCGGACATCGACGGTTCCACTCGTCCCGGGCCTGGGTACACGCTGGGTACACGTCCTGCGGACACGCTGGGTACACGTCGGTTCGCGCCGGAGTTGCCACGGCCTCACCGGACATCGACGGTTCCACGTCTTTCATTCTTGGCCGGCATCGCCGCCGCGGAACCACAGACCGATCGGCATGCCCAGCCGCAACCAGCCGACCGTCCACGCCACGCTCCGGCGCTCCCCACCTGGGCACCAGGGTCCGACGGACCCATTTGCGTCGGAAGATGAAAAACCTGGAACCACCCTGCCGATCGGTCGAGCACGCCACGAGCGGGCGCACGACGACCGAGATCACGGTCCCAGATCCCACCGCCGACTGTCTCGACCTTCCTCGCAGAATGAACAAGGAAGAATGAACAAGGTGGAACGCGACCCACTCCGCAGCTCCGACTCGCCGTCGGGGAGAGCTCCCCAGGGCGTCGCGGCACCCGGTCCGTTGTGATGACGCCATGACCGAACGGCTCGACCGAGACCCCGAACCACGTCCGGGACACCACCCCAGCCACCCCAGCCGCCTGAGCCACCTGGTCGACGGTCGCGACTGGCGTGAGGCGCAGAACCCATTGGCCGTTCGACGGGCCGTCCTCGGCTGCTTGATGCGCGCGAGACGACCGATGCGGGCGGTCGAGATTCGCGACGCCGTGCTCACGTCACGACCGATGTTGTGGCGCGGCCGGCCGCTGACCACCAAGAAGGTCACCGAGATCCTGCGCAACCAGTTGCGTCGGGGCCGGGTCCGGCGCGTGAGCCGCGGCGTCTGGGTGGCACCGCGCCACGACTTCCCGAAGACGACCCGGTGGCGCTACGAGACGTGGGAGCGCGAGTGGGACACCGACATCTGCTCCCGGTCCGGTTCCGGCCCGACGTAGCGTGCGGCCGGACGAATCAGCTTGCCGGCGTCGGCCTGTTCGAGCGCGTGCGTCACCCAGCCGACGATGCGACTGACCGCGAACGTCGGCGTGAACATCGAACGGGGCAGCCCGACGGTTTCCATGATGACGCCCGCGTAGAACTCGACGTTGCTGGGCAGCGGACGGTCGGGCTTCAGCTCGGCCAGCGTCGTGAGGATCTCGACCTCGATCGCCATCGCCTGCTCGACCAACGGTCCACCGAGCGAAGCGGCGACCTCGCGCAGCAACGCCGAGCGCGGGTCGGGAGCGCGATAGACCGCGTGACCGAACCCCATGATCCGCCGACCGGCGGCGAGTTCGGACCGGACGTACTCGGCGGCGTGCTCGGGGTCGCCGATCGCGTCGACGGCATCGAGCGCGCGACTCGGGGCCCCGCCGTGCAACGGACCGGCGAGCGCGCCGAGCGCGGCGCAGGCCACGTCGGCGATGTCGGCGCCGGTCGACGCGACGACGCGTCCCGTGAACGTCGACGCGTTGAAGCCGTGGTCGATCGTGAGCATCAGGTACTGCTCGAGCGCCCTGGCGTGCTCGGGCGATGGCGTGTGCCCGGTCACGGACCGCAGGTAGGCCGCGGCGTGGCCGAGCCCGTCCTCGGGTTCGGGGATCGTGGTGTCGGTCACCGAATGGTGGAGCGCGGCGAGCACCGTCGGGGTCAGTGCGGCCAGCGAGCGGGCCTGACGCCGTCGTTCGTCGGGCGTGAGGTCGAGCATCGGTCGGAGCTCGAGCGCGCGTTGCGTCGCCGACAGCACGGTTCGGAGCTGGGCCAGCGGCGAACCACCCGCGTGAGCGACCGCGTCGATCAGCGGGAGGAGGTCGACCGGCAGCCGGCGCAGTTCGGCGATGTCGGTGCGGAAGCGTTCGAGCGCCACGGCGTCGGGGAGCTCACCGTGCTCGAACAGGTACCAGACGTCCTCGAAACCGACCGAGCGAGCCAGGGCCGTCGCGTCGTACTGGCGGTAGTGGTAGAAGCCTTCGTCGCCGTGCACGGTGCCGATCGCTGTGTCGGCCACCGCCACCCCGTTGAGCCCGGCTGGTACGTCGATGAGTTCGTTCATGTTCCCGAGTGTCCGCCGTCAACCGACATGAATCAACATTGATCGAATCAACGTTGACGAATCCACCCGGCCTTGCCACCATGTTCGGATGTCGACCCTGATCGGAGCCAACGAGGCCGCGGCGACGCTCGGCGTCACCAAACCGACGCTGTACGCCTACGTCAGCCGTGGCCTCGTCACACGCCAGACGGCCGTCGACGGGCGGACGTCGCTGTACGACCGGTCGGAGATCGAACTCCTCGCCAACCGCTCACGTCGACGAACGACCACCGAACGCCCCTCGATCGACGTACAGATCGCCACGGCGATCACCCGCCTCCACGACGACTCCCCGACGTATCGCGGGCGACGCGTGGTCGACCTCGTCGCGACCCACTCGTTCGAGCAGGTCGCCGACCTCCTGCTCACCGGCGACCCGACGGGACACGCTGCCGACTGGCGTCTCGACCGCGACGCACTCGCGAGGGCACGCGGCATCGTCGGTGCGGCCGAACCCGCCGATCCGCTGACCGCGCTCGCGCTGACCGCTCGATCGCTCGAACTCCGCGTCGGCGACGACACGGCCACTGCGGCCCGGCGCCTGCTGTCGATCATCCCGTCCGTCCTCGGCGGCCCCCGGCGCGGGAGCATCGCCGAGCGTCTCACCCGAGCCTGGCTCCGGCGGCCCGCACCGGAGGTCGACGCCGCCGTCGACCGGGCACTCGTCCTGCTCGCCGATCACGAACTCGCGACCAGCACACTCGCCGTGCGGGTCGCCGCCTCGGTCAGGGCGGCACCGCCGGCGGCGCTCGCTGCGGGCCTCGACGTGGTCGCCGGCCCCCTGCACGGCGCCGCGGCCCAGGCTGCGGCGACGCTGTTCGGCGCGGCGACCGACACCGATCCGGCCACCGCCGTCCGCGCCGGCCTCGATGGGGGCGAGCGGCTGCCCGGTTTCGGCCACACCGTCTACCGCAACGGCGATCCGCGCTTCGCCCTGCTCCTCGATGCGGTGCGTGCGATCCCGGCGCCGCCCGACCGCGTCGCCGTCGTCGACGCGGTGATCGGCGAGGCGGGACGGTCGATCGGCCACCTTCCCAACATCGACCTGGCGCTGGGAGCACTGATCCACGTCGCCGAGCTGCCGGTCGACGCACCCATCTTCGGGGTCGCCCGCATCGCCGGATGGGCCGCCCACTACGACGAGGAGCTCGGCGAGCGGCCCGTCCGCTTCCGCGGTCTGAGCCGCGAACGCTGATCGGTCAGTCCACCTCGTCGTCGACCGCGATGTCGTCGTGGTCCGGGTCGTGGTCCGGGTCGTGGTCCGGGTCGTGGTCCTGGTCGTGGTCCTGGTCGTGGTCCGGGTCGAGCTCCGAATCAGGCTCGTCGGCGTCCGAGTCAGGCTCGTCGTCGGGGGTGGCAGGTTCGGGCCAACGACTCCCACGGGTGGCGACCAGGTAGAACGCGCCGCCGACGATCGCGGCCAACGCCACCCACTGGTTCCAGCGCAGGCCGGCGACGTCGTCCAGCTGCACCGCGTCGATCCGGAGGCCTTCGATCCAGTACCGCCCGACCCCGTAGCCCATCACGTACACCGCGAA
>CAXAWD010000331.1:0-4905 GCA_963972325.1 uncultured Acidimicrobiaceae bacterium | reverse complement strand
GACCGCGTCGGCTTCCGGAGCTCCGGCCGACCTGATCGCCCACCTCGACGAGGTGGCGGTGCAGATGTGGTTCTTCGCCGACCGCATCATCATCGACTCGACCGACTACGCCGTCCTCGCCGAGACCAACCCGTCCTATCCGCTCGGCCCGTTCGAGCCAGGTGTGGGCGAGATCGACCTGACGGCGATGGGGGCGAGAGCCGGCGACGATCTGGTCGCTCTGCTCGCGCCCTCGGCCGTGGTCAACCCGGCGTCGCTCGCCGTCACCTTGCCCGCAAGCCTCGAGGGGGTCGAACAGGACCCCGACGATCCGAGCCTGTTTCGTGCGACCGTGACGTACGCCCATCTGCTCGCGTCACAGGGCGTCGACGCCGAGGTACAGGCGCGATCGGTCGCGATCGGCATCGCGCCGGCAGTGGGCGGCGACGTCGACGGCATCGCCGCCGTGTATCTCGAGCTGTACGAGAACACTCCCACGGACGTCGAGTTCCGGATCGCCGACGGGATCCTCGCCGAGATGTCGGCCATCGCCGATCTGTCCGGTCTGTACGAGCTGTTGTTCGCCGACGAGTCGTTCCTCGCCCGAGAGGCGACCGATGCCGAGCTCGCCGAGGCACGCGAGATGTTCGTCGGCGCCGAGCTGATCGTCGAGTCCGTGACGACGTTCGAACTCGACGACTCGATCGTCGTCACACCGCCAGACGGCCCGTTCGACGACCGGACCCAGATCGCGATCGACTGGTTCTCGCAGATCTTGACCGACTGACGCCTCGCTCGGCGACGCCGTCGCCTAGTTCGTCGTCAGAGCGCGGGATTGCTGACGTCGCCGTCGGTCGAGCGCCCCGGCCGCGACCCGCCATCCGACGAGGAACACACCGAGGAACACGGTTGCCACCACGACGAACGAAGTGGCGGTGCCTCGATCGAACAGCGTGCGACGAGCGATCATGCCGACCAGCACGGTCACGGGCCAGATGGCGACGCCGGTGAGCAGCGCGGTCGGTCGACGCCACGCACGGACGACGAGCCAGCCAACGGCGAGACCGATCAGGAACGGGGCACCCGTCTTGATCACGTCGACGAACGCGGAGCTCTCGTCGTGGTTCCGGCGTCCGATGGCGACGAAGAGGATCACGACGAACACGTCGAGACCGATGGCGGTGGCGAGGCGACGGTCGGTGGGCACGACTTCAGTCTGCCTGCCCGATCGAGCGATACCGATGTGCCGGATGTCGGGGCGTCGGATGTCGGCGTGTCAGATGCCGTAGACGCGCCGGGCGGTGTCCTCGAACATGGCGGCACGCTCGTCGGGCGTGTAGCGGGACGCGATCTTCTTCAGGGCGTTCCAGAGCACCGGGTACGACAGGGAGAAGCGATCGATCGGGAAGTTGCTCTCGAACATGCAGCGCTCGGGCCCGAACGCCTCGATCGTGTGGTGGTAGTAGCGAGCCTGTGCCTCGACGAACTCGTCGGACGTGGGCGGTCGGTCGGCCGTGTGCCACCCGAACCCGTTGTCGGGCATCGCGAGCCCGCCGAGCTTGGCGACGATGTTGTCGCAGTCGGCGAGGTCGGTGATGCCGGTGGCCCACTCGTCGAACACCTCGTCGCGGCGACCGTCGTACTTGCCCACCCCGAGCGGTGTGCCGAAGTGGTCGAGCACCATCGTGGTCTCGGGTACCGCCCGTGCCAGTTCCAGCAGTTCGGGGTTCTGGTGGTGGTAGTGCCAAGTGTCGTAGGTCAGGCCCCGCTGCCCGAGCGTTCGCACGCCGCGTCGAAACGCATCGTCGGCGTACTTGCCCTCGGCATAGCTCGCACGGATCGTCAGCACCTCGGGTTCGAGGGCTCGGGCGAGCGCGTCGCGGATACCGACCAGTCGCCCGTCGGCTGCGGCGGCGTGTGCGTCGAGGACCTCGTTCAGTTCGTCAGGTTCGAGCGTGAGATCGGCGTGGGCCACGATCCCGGCGATCGGAGGAGCGTCGGGGTGGTCGGCGGCGAGCTGCTCGATCGCCGCCGTGACGAACTCGGTCTCACCGACGGGTCGGAGGTGGGCCGGCCCGTCGGTCCGGCGGGCGGCACCGCACTCGATGAACACGGTCGCCACGATCTGGTGCCCGCCCTGGGTGTCACCGACGAGCTCGTCGGTGCCGTACGGCAGGGCGCCGCCTGACGGCCACAGGTGATGGTGCGGGTCGACGATGCGCGTGTCGGGTTCGAGGACCTCTTCGACAACCTGCCCGTACCACTCCGCGGTGCCCGCCTCCACGGTCAGCCTTCCGATTCGAATCCGCCGAGCGTGCCCTTGAAGAACAGCAGGGGGAACGGCCCGTTGCCGTCGTGGTCGGCGTCGGCCTCGAGCGCGACGACACGGCCGAGCACGAAGTAGTGGTCGCCCATCTCGTAGACCTCTTCGACGGTGCAGTCGATCCATGCGACCGCCCGGTCGATGATCGGCGAGCCGGTGGAGGCCGGGTGCCAGTCGACGTCGTCGAAGCGTTCTTGTTCGTTGTCGCTCTTCGCGAACTTCCAGCACAGGTCGGCCTGGTCGCGCGACAGGACGTTGACGCAGAACGAGCCGCCCTTCGCCATCGACTGCCAGGTGGTGCTGTCCACCTGGGGCAGGAAGCCGACCATCGGCGGGTCGAGGGACACCGACGTGAACGAACCGATCGTGAAGCCGACGGGGTCGCCCTCGTGGACGCCGGTGACGATCGTGACGCCGGTCGGGAAGTGGCCGAGGACGTTTCGGAAGTCCTTGGCGTCGAATGCGGGCTGGGGGGCGGGGTCTGTCTCGCTCACGACGTCGACACTAGATTGCGCGGGGTGGGCGATCCGATCTCGGCGAAGGCGGCGTTGCGGTCGGAGCTCCGGAAGCGGCGCCGTGAGGTGGTCGATGACGGACGTTCCGAACGGATCTGTGCGGTGCTCGCCGAGGTCGTCGACGAGGCGTGCGCGACGATCGTCATGGTGTTCGATGCCGTTCCGGGCGAGCCCGATCTCGCGGAGTTCGTCTCATGGTGTCGTACGCGGGGAATCATCACGGTCGCGCCGTCTCCCGATCCAGATGCCGGCGACCCGATCGACCCGGAGGCCGTCGACGTGGTCGTCGTGCCCGGCCTGGCGTTCACCCCCGACGGTCGGCGACTCGGCCAGGGCGGCGGCTGGTACGACCGCTTCCTGGCGCGCACCCGACCCGACTGTCTCGGGATCGGCGTGGCGTTCGACGTACAGATCGTCGACGACGTGCCGACCGAGCAGCACGACGTGCTGCTCGAGCTGGTGATCACCGAGTCGGGCCGCGTCGAGCGGGCCGGGACGAACTGAAGGGAGGGACCGACGGCGAACGGGAGCGACCCACCCCGGAGGTGAGTCGCTCCCGCCGCTGCTCAGGCCTCGGTGACCGTGACGTCGATCACCGTCGACGAGGCGGCGCCCCACACGTCGGTCGCCGTGACCGTGACCGAGTAGACCCCGGCCGCCGCATAGGCGTGGACGGGAGCGGCACCGGTGCCGGTGGTCGCGTCGCCGAAGTCCCAGGCGATGGTGAAGGTGTCGCCGGTGTTGCTGTCGGTGGTGCCGGTCGTCGAGAACTCGCACGAGAGGCCGGTGCACACCGGCGTCGGCACGACGAGCATCGGTGCAACGTTGTCGGCCGGTGTGGTGACATCGACCACGATCTGCACGCTGGCGGCCGCACCCCATCCGTCGGTCGCCGTCAGGGTGACGGTGTAGACGCCGGGCGTGTCGAACGTGTGTGACGGGAAGGTCGACGACGAGGTGTCGCCGTCGCCGAAGTCCCAGAGGACCGAGAACGAGTCACCGTCGTCCGGGTCGTCGGTGCCGAGGCTCGAGAAGTTGCAGGTGAGCAACGAACACGACGGTGCGTTGAGCACCGGAACCGGAGCGGCGTTGCCGGCCGGTGTCACGATCGTGATGTCCTGCGAGACCTCGGCCTCGAGACCGTAGAAGTCCTCGACGGTCAGCGTGACCGTGTAGACGCCTTCGCTGGTGTAGGTGCGTGTCGGCACCGCACCCGAGCCACCGCCGTTGCCGAAGTTCCAGCTGTACTCGAGCGATGCCGTGTCTTCGTCGGTCGATGACCGGCCGTCGAAGGAGCAGACGTTCTCGACACAGTCGACGGTGAACGCGGCCACCGGCGGGTCGTTCGGCGGGCTGGTGACGCTGACCGAGATCTCTCCCGGTACCTCGGTCGCGAAGCCTCGCTGATCGATGCCCCGCACGAACACCGTGTAGTCCCCGGAGGGCACCGGCGGTGAGGTGTACGAGAAGTTGGAGCCGGGTGAACCCGGGCTGTTGAGGAACGCCGGGCGCCAACTCGTGCTCGAGCTGGTGAAGTCGCCCGACGAGTTCAGGTAGAGCCCGTCGCTGTTGCGGACCGCCACCTGTGCGCTGGCGATCTGCCGATCGTCCTCGACACGGCCGCTGATCACGAGGCGTGCGTCGTCGAACGTGGTGCCGTCGGGCGGCGACAGCAGCGTGATCACCGGCGGGGTGTCACCCGGGTAGACGAAGTAGCGAGCGGCCGCTCCCGACTGCGACAGGTCGAGTTGTCCCGACGTGTCGATGGCGTAGGCCTGGACGTACCAATCGCCTTCACGTGGGAGGTCGAGTGACACGCTCCACGTCACCGACGTGGAATCGGGGTTCGGCACGACGGTCGTCGGCATCCGTGCCCGATCGCCGCCGGTCGTCCCGTCGGCCTGCAGGAACTGTCGGGTGTCGTAGTCGTACAACTCGATCAGGACCTCGTCGACGCCGATGTCGTCGGTGGCGGTACCGGTGAGGTCGAGATGGAGCACGTCGACGTCGTAGATGTTGCCGGTCAGGTCGAGTCGGGCATCCGGCGGCGAGTCGCCCTCGATCACGACGTCGACGTCGAGTTCGGCC
>CAXAWD010000330.1:0-4905 GCA_963972325.1 uncultured Acidimicrobiaceae bacterium | reverse complement strand
CACCGACCGACATCATCTGGGTCAGCATCGGCAGGATCGCACCGATCGCCGGGTAGGCGCCGGCGGCGGCGAGCACCTCGGCGTCGAGGCCCACGATCTTGCCGTCGGCGTCGACACCGAGTCGGGCCTTCATCACGTAGTCACGGCCGTGGACGAGCGACACCATGTCTTCCGAGCGGGCCTCGACCCACTTGACGGGCTTCTGGAGCTTGAGCGCGATCGCCCCCGCCGCGATGTGTTCGACGTAGGCAGCAGCCTTGGGACCGAACCCGCCGCCGACCCACGGGCAGACGACGCGGAGCTGCTCGGGATCGAGACCCAGCGCCGGCGCGTACCCGGCGTGGATCGAGTGGGGCGTCTGGTGCGACACCCACATCGTGAGCTCGCCACCGTCGGGCACGGCGACCACGCCGTTGTTCTCCATCGGCACACCGGCGACCCGCTGGCTGACCATGTGCACCTCGCCGATTGCGGCGGCTCCCTCGCACGGGTCCTCGTCGGTGCCGCCCTCGGGGAACTGGCTGGCGAAGCAGATGTTGGAACCGGCCTCGGGGAACAGCAGCGGCGCGTCGTCGGCCAGACCGTCGGCGGCGCGGATGACCGCGGGCAGCACGTCGTAGTCGACGAGCACGGCCTCGGCGGCGTCGTTCGCCTGCGCCTGCGTCTCGGCGACCACCGCGGCGACGATGTCGCCGACGAAGCGGACCTTGTCGGTGGCGAACACGGGACGGTTGTACGTCTCGGGCATCATCGCGAAGCCCTGGACGGGAGCGAGACCCAGGTCGTCGCCACGGGCGTGGTAGATGCCGACGACGCCGGGCATCGACTCGGCGTCGCTGGTGTCGACCGACTCGATGGTGCCGTGCCCCTCCGCGGAACGCACGAACGCCGTGTACAGCATGCCGGTTTCGACGAGATCGTCGACGTACTTGCCATCGCCCGTGAGCAGCGTCGGGTCTTCCAGACGGTGCACGGCGTTCCCCAGAATTGAGCCAGCGGTGGCCATGTCGAAACTCCCCTGTCGATCGGTCGTCGATGTTCCCCACGGTGAACGACGGTCGAGACCGGCGACACCGTGCACCGATCCTTGCCGTTCGCACGGCGCGAGTCAATTTGGACGGCCCGAGCGCTGCCCGCCGACGTCGGAGCGGAGGTCAGCCGCCCGACAGCGCCATCACGTCGGCGTCGTCGGGCACCGCCTGATCGTCGAGATGATCGAGGTAGCCATCGGGCAGCGACACCTTGCGCGGGCCGTTGGTGTGGCCCCGTTTGATGCGTTCGCCACCGTCGACGATCGGCAGCGAACGGTCGAGCGGGCCGAGGAGGTCGGCCAGTTCCTGCAGGGACGAGACCATCGACATCTCACGGCGCACGGCCGGCCCGACCGGGTAGCCCGACAGGTACCAGCCGGTGTGCTTGCGGAAGTCACGCATGGCGAACGGCTCCTGGTCGCCACCGCCGTGGTGCGCCACCAGCCTGCGGGCGTGCTCCGTCATCGTGTCGACGACGTCGCCGAGCAAGAGGGTCGGCGGTGGCGCGGCACCCGACAACGCCGCGACGAGATCACCGAACAGCCACGGCCGCCCGAGGCAGCCGCGCCCGATGACGACGCCGTCGCAGCCGGTCTGCGCCATCATGTCGATCGCGTCGCTCGCTTCCCAGATGTCGCCGTTGCCGAGCACCGGGATGCCGTCGACCGCCTGCTTCAGTTCGGCGATCGCTTCCCATCGGGCCTCGCCGGCGTAGTGCTGCTCGACCGTGCGGGCGTGCAGCGCGATCCACGCGACGCCTTCGTCGGCGGCGATCAGCCCGGTGGTGATGTCGGTGCGGAGGTCGTCCCAGAGCCCCATCCGGAACTTGGCGGTGACCGGCACGCCGTACGGCGCGGCGGCGCCGACCGCGGCGCGGAGGATCTGGCGCAACAGCGCCGGTTTGGCGGGAACGGCGGCGCCGCCCCCCTTGCGCGTGACCTTGGCCGCCGGGCAACCGAAGTTGAGGTCGACGTGGTCGACGAGACCCTCGTCGCACACCATGCGCACCGCACGGCCGAGCATCTCCGGGTCGCTGCCGTAGATCTGCAGGCTGCGCGGCGACTCGTCGGGCGTGAACTTCATCATCTGGCGGGTCTTGTCGTTGCGGTGCACGACCGCCGTGGACATGACCATCTCGTTGACGTAGATCAGGTCGGGGCCGAAGTCTCGGCACATCGACCGGAACGCGGCGTTGGTGACGCCCGCCATCGGAGCGAGCACGACCGGGACGGCCGGCGTGAAGGATCCGATTCGGAGGGGCAACATCTTCGAAAACGGTATCGGGCACGACCGCTCACGCCGCGTCCGCGGTCAGGTCATCGTGACCAGGAAGACCGGGAAGCCGGGCGCTACCTTCGCGAGTTCGTCGTCGGACGACTCGTGGTCGACGCCCTCGAAGAACCTCCCGACCTCGAACGCCCACAGTTCCAGGTAGGCCCGCAGGACGGGCACCTTGTCCGCGTCGGCGAGTTCGACCGCCGTGAAGTCGTCGGTGCGGCGCCCCTTGCGGAGTCGCCCGCCTCCGGCCACCCGCAGGTTGCGGACCCACTGCGTGTCCCCGCGAGGAGCCACGAGGTACGTGGCGCCGTCGTGGGTCAGCAGGTTGACGGGCACCGTTCGCCACTCGCCGGTCGAACGCCCCCGGACCTGCAGTTCGCGCGCACCCCGGGCATCGACGCCGAGCTTCACGAGTGCCGTGACGATCCGGTTGACGATGTGCCGGCTGACCCAGTCGGGTTCGAGGTAGCGGCGCGGTGCGGCCGTACTGCCGGTGGTGCCCGTGCCGGTGACGGTCGTGGTGTCGGTGTCGGTCGTGGTGTTCATGGCGATCTCCTGTCGATCGGGTGCGTGTTGGTGTATTTCGAGAGCAGTGCTCTCGTCCGAGTGAACACGAAACCGAGCACGAAAGCAAGAGCGGTGCTCTTGCTTTTTCCGTGTCGTCGGGCACACTGGTCCCATGACATCCCGAGCCGCACACCGAGCGGCGACCACGGAACGGATCATGGAGGCCGCTCGCCGGCAGCTCGCCGAGGTCGGCGCCTCCGGGCTCTCCCTGCGTTCGGTCGCTCGCGAGATCGGCATGGTCTCCTCCGCCGTGTATCGCTACGTCGAGAGTCGCGACGAGTTGCTGACCCGCCTCATCATCGAGGCCTACGACTCGGTCGGGTCGGCGGCCGAGGAGGCCGCCCGGCACCACGTCGACGAGACCGATCTCGACCGATGGATCGCGACCGCGTGCGCGGTACGGAGCTGGGCCCTCGAACACCCGCACGACTACCTCCTGCTGTACGGCTCGCCGGTCCCGGGGTACGCGGCGCCGGACGACACGGTCGCGCCCGGCACCCGCGTGACGTTCGCGCTCGTGAGCGTCCTGCGCGACGCGGCGATCGCCGGCCGACTCCGACCGGCATCGATGCCGGAGGACCACGGCGCAGAGCTGTCGCATGACCTCGGCCAGCTCGCCGGCCTGGTCGACGTCGACGCCACCGACACGGCAGTGCTCGCGTTCCTCGCAGCCTGGACGCAGTTGTTCGGCCTGATCGGGTTCGAGCTGACGAACCAGACCCGGGGGATGACCACCGACCATGCAGCGCTGTTCCGCTCGACGACCGCCGCCATGGGCCACCACATGGGATTGCGCTGATGCAGGGAGCGCCGACGGATACCCCGCGTTCGAACGAACTCGGCACCAAACGGGAGATCGCGCGACTGTTCGTTCGCCGCGGGTCGGCGCAGGTCCTGCTCACCGCGACCGTCGCGCTGGTCGTGGCTCGTCTCGCAATCCTTGGCTTCGGGCTCGGAGACGCCGCGGTGATCGCCGTCACGGTCGCGATCGCCGGCACCGTCGAGTGGATCATCCATCTGCACCTGTTACACGCGCCGGAGGACTCGTGGACGAGCCGCACCCTCGACACCGGCAGCGGGCACCGCCGCCATCACCTCGACCCGACCGACATCGACTGGTTGCTGCTCCGCGGCGTCGACGCTGCGGTGTTCGTCGTCGCGTTCGGCGTCGTCACCGCAGCCTGGTCGTTCCCGCTGATGTGGATCAGCGGCTGGCCGATGCTCGGCCCGTTCCTCACCGCCTGGGCATGCGTCGCGATCGGCCTGCTCCACTACGAGTGGGTGCACCTCATGGTGCACACGGTCTACCGACCCCGCACCCGGTACTACCGGCGGATCGCCCGCAACCACCGGCGCCACCACTATCGCAACGAGCACTACTGGCTGGGCGTCACGACCAACTCCGGCGACCGGCTGTTCGGCACCTACCCGAAGCAGGCCACCGACGTCCCCGTCAGCGGAACCGCGAAGCACCTGGCCGACGCAGACACCGACACCGCCCCGAGATAGGGCCGTCGTCGGTGTCGGTCAGTCGTCGGTCAGCAGCGGCAGCTTGAGGTTGGGGGTCGCACCGGTGTCGAGCGCGGTCGGGCCGTCGCTGCTCAACCGGTGCCAGCCGGCGGCGGCGATCATCGCGGCGTTGTCGGTGCACATCGCCCGACTCGGCAGGAACCCGCGAATCCCGTCGGCCGCACACGCACCCAGGATCTCCTCACGCAGCAGCGAGTTCGCTGCCACGCCGCCGCCGAGCACGATGCCGGTCGCGCCGACCATCTCGGCCGCGCGCCGAGCCTTGCGGACGAGCACGTCGACGACCGCCATCTGGAACGACGCCGCCACATCGGCCGACCCGACGTCGGGGTGCTTGCGCACGTAGTTCGTGACCGCCGTCTTCAGCCCGCTGAAGCTGACGTCGAGGTTGTCGGGATCGTCGGTCATCGCCCGCGGGAAGCGGATCGCGTCGGGGTCGCCGTTGAGTGCCGCCTCGTCAATCGCCGGACCGCCGGGATACCCGAGGTCGAGGAACCGG
>CAXAWD010000329.1:0-4907 GCA_963972325.1 uncultured Acidimicrobiaceae bacterium | reverse complement strand
GGGGTGGCGCCGGGCGGCCGTCCAAGCGCTACTCGGCGGTCGCCGGTGCGATCACCGAATTCCCGGTGCGCAGCGACGACCTCGTGCTGTCGCTGCTCGGGCGTGCGCTGACCAAGCTGTCGCCGAGCGAGGCCGAGGAGATGGCCGAGGAGATCGGCGCCGAGTACGGGCGGGCGATGGCCGCCGGGCTCAACGGCGATGCGCTCGAACACGGCAGCCGCTCGATGCGCTCGGCGATCCAGGCGGTCGCCGATGCGTTGACCGCACACGGGTTCGCCGCTCATGCCGAGAGCCGCAACGACCAGCTCCGCATCATCAGCGATCACTGCCCGTTCGGCGACGTGGCGATCGACCACCCGGTGATCTGTGCGGTCGACCGCGGCATGGTGCGCGGCATGCTGAGCGAGCTGACCGACACCGAGTTCGGCGACATCACCACCGAGTCGAGCCTCCCGGCCGGCGACACGTTCTGCAGCACCGCCGTCTGACCGAGTCGGTCGTCACGCCAGCGAGAACAAGATCTCCGCGAGCTCGGCCGGTCGGTTCTGCGGCACCATGTGGTTGCTGTCGATCTCCTCGTACCGCCACGCCGAGTGACCCCGGGCGTGGTCGGCGGCCTCCCAGAACGGGTCGGGTCGGTCGGTGATCCGGTCGTCCTGCGTCGCCTTGATGTAGGTGAGCCCGATCCCGAGCGACTCGAGTGGTCGACGGAGGCGCACGGGCTCGGTGAACGTGCGCACCGGTTGCGGGGTGCGTCGGGGTTCGGCGAACGTGGCCTCGGCCGGGTCGTCGTAGGTCCGTTGGCTCGGTGGGATCGCCCAGTCGACGTTCGTGCCGGGCGGCCCGTCGAGGTCGAATCCGCCGAGATCGGCGGCCGATCGTCCGTCGTCGGGCACGAACGCGTCGAGGTACACGAGTTCGCGCACCCGGTCGCCCACGTGTTCGAGCGCGCCGGTGACGACCATGCCCCCGTAGGAGAAGCCGAGTAGCACGACGTCGTCGAGGTCTTCGTAGAAGATCTGATTGGCCACGTCGTCGATGTGGGTGGACAGGCACACCTGCGGACCGGTCAGATGAACCCGCTCGCCGACGCCGGTGAGCGCAGGCGTGAACACGGCGTGTCCGGCCGTCCGCAGCAACGGGCGTACCGATCGCCAGGTATGGGCGCCACCCCAGGCGCCGTGGACCAGAACGAACGTCGTCATGTGCCCATCTCACCACGTCGTGACGCAGGGAGCCACGCGACCACCAGTGCTCCGCCGACCGCGAGTGCGCCGAGGACCACGAAGTGGCCCGGTGTGGGGTCGTCGCCGTCCGCCATCACGCCGATCACGGCGAAGGCGACCATGCTGACCGAAGCGGCGCCGAAACCCCGCACGCTGGTCACCGTGGCTCGGGTGGCCGCCGGAGCACGTTCCTGTAAGCGGGCGTCGGCGACGATCCACGTCGCCTCGAGCGCGCCGTAGCCGACGGCGATCAGCACGAGCGCCCAGACCGAGGTGCTCACGAACGCGACCGAGGTGACGCCGACGCATGCGATCAGCATCCATCCGAGCAGCCGACCGCTCACCTCGGTGCGTCGAGCGGCGAACTCGCCGCCGACGAGGAGGCCGAGCCACACGACGAAGACGATGACCGGCGCGGCCGAGTCGGCCGCGCCGCGGGCGCGGGCGATCAGCGGCAGGTACTCGTCGAGGATGACCAGCCCCTCCAACAAGGCCCCGACGACGACCAGCCGGGCGATGATCGGCGTGTGCCGGGCGTCGCCGACGCCGTGCCGCAGGGTGGCCCACCAGGCTCTCACCGATCCGGTGGTGGGCTCGACGTCGCTCATGATCGGTCCGGCGACCGGCCCGATGCCGACCGACGCCTCGACGGTTGCGGCGCGCGGCGGGTCGCCTTCGGCGGCCCATCGAACATCGGGCAGGAGCAGCACGGAGGCGATCGAACCGGTGTGGGCCGCCACGGTGATCCACCCGAGCGTGACCAGACCGACGTCGAGGCGCAACAGGCCGGCGCCGAGCAGGGTGCCGGCCGCGACCCCCACGTGGCTGAACTGCCCGATCCGGGCCATCACCGTCTGATAGCCGTCCGCCTCACCGACGCCGACGAGTTCGTCGTGGATCAGCGCTTCCCACGACCCGCTTGCGGCAGCGTCGTGGGCGGCCCACAGCGCGGCGCCGACGAGCAGACCGGTGAACGTCGGACAGATCAGCCAGATCGAGATGCCCGCCGCTCGGACACCGAAGGCGGCGGCGAGGAGTCTCCGTCGATCGACCCGGTCGGCGAGCGCCCCGCTCGGCACCTCGAGCAGCAGTGCGAACACCGCCCAGGCGAGAAATGCGGTGGAGATCTCGCCGGTCGTGATGCCGTTGTCGTTGAACCACAGGGTGTAGACGGCATACACCGGCCCGAACTCGTCGATGAACGCGAGCAGGTAGAGGCGCCGCTTCAGCGTCGGCAACGTCACCGCGTGTCTCCGTCGCGTCCGAGGGGTTCGAGGGGATCGGACGCCTCGACGGCGTCGATCGTCATCGCTCCCATGGGCGTTCAGTGTTGCCGGTCGGGCCCGCGCCGGCCGAGGATGTTCTCATCGACCACGTTCGGGAGGTGGGGTTCACCCCACCACCCGACGCCCGGAGGCCGGATCGACGGCAGAGCCTCCTCGGGCGCACGTTCGTCACATGAACGAGACGCTTCCCCCACCCGAGACTCCCGTCGCCGAGTCGCACCAGACCGGCGAACGTCACTCCGGGGCTTCGTCGCCGCGTGAGTTCGTCCGTCCACGCTCTGGTCGTCGCATCGGTGGTGTCTGTGCCGCGATCGCCGACCGGAACGGATGGAGTCGGACCACCGTCCGACTCGTCGCGGTACTCAGCGTGCTGCTGCCCGGACCGCAGGTGTTCGCCTACCTGATCGCGTGGGTCGTGATGCCCTCGGAGGGCGAGCCACCCGTCTGACCGGGCGCCGGCCCCGGACCGGGTGAGCGTGGCGGTACCGGCGGAGGGCCGGGCGGGTCGGGCGTCGGTTGCGGCGCCGGCCGGGACGGTTCGGCAGGCGACGGCGTCGTCGGGTCGGGCACCGGTGGACCGGAGGTCGCGAGGGCCATCGTCAGCGCACCACCAGTACCGGGCAGGGGGCGTGGTCGATGACGTACCGGCCCACCGAAGGATCGAACAAGCGATCCCAGAAGCTGCGGTCATGGGTGCCGATCACGATGACATCGGCCTCGTGCTCGTCCGCGTACTCGCACACGGCTGCTCCGGGTCGACCGGTCTCGACCTCGGTGTCGGCACCGACGGGTACTCGTTCGGCCGCTTCGTGTGTGGCGTGCTCCGCCTCGGCCATGGCTGCCTCGAGCTGCGCATTGAGGTCTGCTGCCGTGGGCATCGCTCCGGCGCCGTACCCACCGACGAACACGGGGGTTCGGTCACCGACGCTCAGGATGTTGTAGTCGGCTCCCGGGCCGAAGAACGCGTAGGCCGTATCGACGGCCTGCAGCGATTCGGTGGTGTCGTCGACGGCGATCAGTACCTTCATCGTGTTCCTCCCGGCGATGCGTCGCCTCGACGCATCGGGTCCGACTGTAGAGGTACCCGCTCGTTCGGTCGCGAAACACGGTCGTGACCGACCCGGTCCGCAACGGCGGCCGGTCGGCTGCGAGGATGGCCGGATGGAACCAGCCGTGATCCATCGTTCCCGGCGCGTCGTCACACTCGATCCGTCGCTCCCCACCGCTGATGCGGTCGCGGTTCGCGGCGATCGGATCATCGGGGTGGGTTCCGTCGACGAGTTGCGCGCGGCGTGGGGCGCGGGGACGACGGTCGACGACACGTTCGCCGACGACGTGCTGCTGCCCGGGTTCGTCGAGGCCCACTCGCACATGCTCGAAGGCGCGATCTGGGAGTGGGAGTACGCCGGGTTCTTCCCACGGCTCGGACCCGACGGTGCGCTCCGGCAGGGATGCCAGACGTTCGAGTCGCTGCTCGACCTGCTCCGACGTCTGGACGCCGAAGTCGGCGATCCCGACGAGTCGTTGATCGTGTGGGGTTTCGACCCGATCTACTTCCCGGGTGAACGCCTTGCCGCTCATCACCTGGACCGCGTGTCGAGCACCAGGCCGATCTGCGTGATCCACGCCAGTCTCCATCTGATCACGGTCAACACGGCGCTGATGGAGCGTGAAGGGTTCGCCGACGCCTGCGAGGTGGAGGGCGTCCCCGTCGGCGGTGACGGTCGCCCGATCGGCGAACTGCAGGAGCCGCCGGCCATGTCGCTCGCGCGCGCCGAGATGATCGCCCTGCGGCAAGCGCTCGCCGACCCGGCCGCGCTGCACCGGTTCGCCGAGATGGCGCGACTGGTGGGGTGCACCACCGTGACCGAACTCGGAGCCACACGCCTGGCCGGCGACGACGCGATCGCGCAGTGGGTCGATGCCGGGGACACCGATGGCTTTCCCGCCCGCCTGGTGCCGCTGCTCAACCCCGCCCGCGGCCACACCGGCACGCCCGACGAGATCGCCCGGGAGGTCGTCGAGCTGCGCGGCCGATCGACCGCCAAGGTGCGGTTCGGGCTCGTCAAGATGGTGCTCGACGGATCGATCCAGGGGTTCACGGCCCGCCTCAATCCTCCCGGCTACCTGCCGCACCCCGACGGCACCGAACGACCCAACGGCATCTGGCTGCTCGAGCCCGAACAGTTCGCGGCCTGGTTCGAGGCGTTCCACCGTGCGCACGTCACGGTGCACACGCACGTCAACGGCGACCAGGCGGTCGACCTGCTGCTCGACACGGTCGAGGCCGCACTGGCCGATCATTCGTGGCTCGACCATCGCCACACCGCCCAGCACACGCAGCTGACCACGCCCGCCCAATACGAGCGGATGGCGGCGCTGGGAATAAACGCCA
>CAXAWD010000328.1:0-4913 GCA_963972325.1 uncultured Acidimicrobiaceae bacterium | reverse complement strand
TCGGTGAAGATCTCGAGCAGCAGGACGTGGGCGATCCGACCGTCGAGGATGTGGGTCATGAGGTGGCCTCCTGCGTGCCGCGGATCATCGTGCCGATGCCCGAGTCGGTGAAGATCTCGAGCAGCAGGACGTGGGCGATCCGACCGTCGAGGATGTGGGCGTTGCGCACACCGTTGCGAACCGCGTGGGTGCAGCTGGCGACCTTGGGGATCATGCCGCCGGCGATCGTGCCGTCGGCGACGAGTGCGTCGAGTTCGTCGGCGTCGGTCTGGCGGATCAGGCTCGCCGCGTCGCCCACCTCCCGCCGGAGCCCCTCGATGTCGGTGAGGTAGACGAGCTTCTCGGCGCCGAGCGACTCGGCGATCGCTCCGGCGACGGTGTCGGCGTTGATGTTGTACGCCTGGCCGGTCTCGTCGGATCCGATCGTGGCGATCACCGGGATGAACTCGTCGTCGATCAGCCTGCGGAGCACCGCCGGGTTCACCTCGGTCACGTCGCCGACGTAGCCGAGCGCTTCGTCGCGTGGTTGCGCCCGGATCAGGCCGCCGTCGACACCGCTGACGCCGACCGCGAAGCTGCCGTGCACGTTGATCGCTGCGACGAGTTGCGGGTTGACCTGGCCCTTGAGCACCATGCGGGCGATGCTGACGGTCTCCGCATCGGTGACCCTGAGGCCATCGACGAACTCGGTGGTCTTGCCAAGCCGCTGCATCATCTCGCTGATCTGCGGGCCGCCGCCGTGCACCACGACCGGCCGCATGCCGACCAGGCGCATCAGCACGATGTCTTCGGCGAACAACGCGAGCGCGTCGTGCTCGGAGGTGCCGGCGAGCGCGTTGCCGCCGTACTTGACGACGACGACCTTGCCGGCGAAGCGACGGATGTACGGCAGCGCCTCGACCAGCACCGCCGCTTTCACACCGGCGGCGTCCATCTCTGCGGCGTGGGGACTCACGGCGCGAGCCCGATCGATGCGAGGCCGGCGGTCTCGTCGAGCCCGAGCGCCACGTTGGCAGCGTGCACGGCGCCGCCCGACGCCCCCTTGGTGAGGTTGTCGAGCGCGGCGAACGCGAGCACGGTGCCGGTGCGCTCGTCGTAGGCGGCGCTCACGTGCACGGCGTTGGAACCGAGCGTGGCCTTCGTGGACGGCGAGCGGTCGCTGACGACCATGAACGGCTCGTCGGCCCAGCGTGAGCGGATCGTGTCGAGCAGCAGTTCGGTCGACAGCTCGGCACCGGTCGCAGGCTTGGCGTGGCAGGTCGCGAACAGACCGCGGCTCATCGGGACGAGGTGCGGGGTGAACAGCACCTGTGCGCCGAGTTCCTGCTCGATCTCGGGTGTGTGCCGGTGGTGCAGCAACCCGTACGCCTCGACGTTGGAGTCGATCGACGTGAAGATGTTGGTGGCGCTCGGCGCACGGCCGGCGCCGGTGATGCCGGTCATCGTGTCGACGGTGATGCCGGTGGTCTCGACCAACCCGGCCTGGACCAGCGGATGCAACGCCAGCACCGCGGTGGTCACGTGACAGCCCGGCGTGGCGACCAGCGACGCACCGCGAAGCTGCTCGCGATGGAGTTCGGGCAGCCCGAACACGGCGTCGGCGAGCAGGTCGAGCTGATCGTGCTCGAAGCCGTAGTACGGCGGATAGTGGGCCGGATCGGTGAGCCGGTACGCGGCCGACAGATCGACGACGCAGCCGACGTGCCCGACGAGCTGGGGCGCCATCGCCATCGACGCGGCGTGCGGGAGCCCGAGGAACACGAGGTCGAGGCCACGAGCCCGGTCGATGTCGAACGTCTCGAACACGAGATCCGGGTACACCGCGGTCAGGCTGGGATAGAGTTCGGCAGCTCGCACCCCCGCCTGCGAGTCACCGGTCGCGTAGACGACCTCGAATTCCGGGTGTTGAGCGGCGAGACGGAGCAGTTCGGCTCCGGTGAATCCCGACGCGCCGATGATACCGACCGCGACCATAGGCGCATGAGTATACAGATGTTGGAATGTTCATGCAATCTGTGATCGGTGCGAATCGGCGGCAGACTGACGACGTGCTCCACGGTTCGACGCCCACCAAGGGACGCTTGCTCCTCGCGACCCCTCCCCTGGACGACCCGAACTTCGACCGCACCGTCATCTACGTGTTGGAACATCGAGACGACGGTGCGCTCGGCGTCGTCCTGAACCGCCCGACGGACGAGGCACTCGACGAACCGCTCGACCGCTGGGCCGATCTGCAGGCCGAGCCGGCGTCCGTGTTCCTGGGTGGGCCGGTCGAGCCGGACGCGTTGATCGCCCTCGCGCTCGCCAACCAGCCGGTCGACGAGCCGTCCGACGAACTGTCCCCCGTCTCGGGTCGGGTCGCCTCGGCCGACCTGACCGCCGATCCGGCCCTCGTCGCGGGCATGGTCGGTTCGGTCCGCATCTTCCGTGGGTATGCCGGCTGGGGAGCAGGCCAACTCGAAGGCGAAATCGATGCCGGTTCGTGGCTGGCCCTCGACGCCGAACCGACCGATGTCGTGGCGACCCAACCCGACGACCTCTGGCGTGACGTGCTCCGCCGCCAAGGCGGCCGACTCGCGTGGCTGGCCACCGCGCCCGACGACCTCAGCGCGAACTGAGCAACCGTGTTCGCCCGCCGTCAGCCGGCGGCGAGCGCCCGCAGCGTGTCGACCGCGTCGTCGACCCTGTCGACCGGCACGAGCAGGTGGTCGTGGTGATAGCCGGCGAGCACGTTGCACGGGATCTCGACGGTGCCGAGCGCTGCGCTGAACGCGGCCGTGAGCCCCACCGCGTCGAGCGCACTGAACACGGTCAACGTCAGCCACGCAGCCTCGAACTCGACGTCGATGCCCGCCGACCGAGCGGCGTCGACGGGCACGACGAGGGTGGTGCCCTCGGCTTCGTCGATCATGGCGGCGGCGACCGGGCGGAGTTCCGGATGATCACCCGACACGAACGCGAAACGCCCGGGACGACGCTCCACGTCGAGCGTGGCCAGCATCTTGTCCAGATCGGTCTCGCCCGACATCGTCAACCCCGGAGTTCGGCGCCGAGTTTGGCGGTGGCGGTTTCGACCGAACGACGAACGTCGGCGATGTCGGCATCGGTCAGGTTGCGATCGGGGGCCTGCAACCGCAGCCGATAGGCGAGACTGCGCCGGCCATCGCCGAGGGACTCGCCGCGGTACACGTCGAACAGGCGGATGTCGTCGAGCAGCTTGCCGGCACCCTGTCTGATCGCCTTCTCCAACTTCTCGGCCGGGACGTCCTCGGGCAGCACGAAGGCCAGGTCCAGGTCGCTCGACGGCATTCGGCTGACCGGCGACCACGTCGCCGGCTTCGGCTCGCGGCCGAGCACCTCGTCGAGGTTCAGCTCTAGGATCGCCACGCGCTCGGCGACCTCGAACCGCTGCAGCACCGCCGGGTCGATCTCGCCGACCGCGCCGGTCGGCTCCTTGCCGGCCTGCAGCACGGCCGACCGGGTGGGATGCAGACCTGCCGGCACCCGGGCCTGATCGATGCGGGCACCGACGCCCATCGCGTCGGAGATCTCACGCCACACCGCCATCGCGGCAGGCGCTTCCTCGCCGGCGAGCACGACGCACAACGCCTCGTATTCGTCGGGCAGGTCGTTCGCTCCGGGCGGGTAGACGTGGCCGATCTCGAACAGCGCGACGCCGGGTCGCCGGTGGGACTCGTTGAAGGCGATCGACTCGAGCAAGCCGGGGCGGAGCGACGTCCGCAGCACACTCTCTTCGACCACGAGTGGATTGGTGATCGAGATCGTCGGCCCGTCGAGCCCCGCCTTGGCGAGCGTGTCGGGGGCGAGGAACGGGTTGGGCATCGCCTCGGAGATCCCGAGGCCGAGCAGCACCTGCCGAAGCCGGCGGCGACGCTGTTGGCGAACCGTGAGCCCGCCGTGGCTCGTGACCGCCGGGACCGCCTTGCCGAGGTTGGCGTAGCCGTAGTGACGTGCGATCTCCTCGATCACGTCGACCTCGGCCTCGCTGTCGGGCCGCCACGTCGGCAGCGCCACCGTGCGGGTATCGCCGTCACCGGTGACGGTGTAGCCGATCGGGTCGAGCAGGCGGGGCAGGTCGTCGCCGGTCAGTTCGGTGCCGAGGATGCGGTTGACCTCCATCACCCGGACCGTCGCCGAACGGTCGCGCTCGGGCATCGACGACCCGCGCTCGTCGGCCATGCCGGCGTGCACGACGAGATCGGGGCACGTCTCGCGCAGCAATTCGGCGAAGCGGGCATGCGCAGTCTTGATGATGTACGGGTCGCAGCCCCGCTCGTAGCGGGCCGACGCCTCGGAACGCAGTCCGAGCCGTGCCGACGTCTGGAGCACCGTGAGCGGTGTGAACCATGCGATCTCGTGGGCGACGGTGGTGGTGCCCTCGCTGATCTCGGTGTCGAGACCGCCCATCACCCCGCCGATCCCGATCGGCACGTCGTCGGCATCGCAGATCAGCAGATCCGCCGCCGTGAGCGTGCGGGTCTCACCGTCGAGCGTCGTGAGTTGTTCGCCGTCGTTCGCGACGCGGATGCGGAACCCGCCACCGCCGAGGGTGTCGAGATCGTAGGCGTGCGTGGGCTGGTTCAGTTCGAACGTGACGTAGTTGGACACGTCGACGACGTTGTTGATCGGCCGCATACCGGCCGCCGTCAGTCGTCGCTGCATCCACGGCGCACTCGGGCCAACCTGCACACCGCTCATGACGACCGACGTGAAGCGACCACAACGATCACCGTCGACGATCTCGACGGGTGCGGTGCGTTCGGGGCCGTCGAACACGAGCTCGGGGGCGGGCGGGCGGAACTCGATGCCCATCTGGGCGGCCACGTCGCGTGCGATGCCCACGTACCCCCAGCAGTCGGGCCGGTTGCGCGTGACGTCGACGTCGATCAGCA
>CAXAWD010000327.1:0-4931 GCA_963972325.1 uncultured Acidimicrobiaceae bacterium | reverse complement strand
AGCACCAGTGCGGTGACCACGGCCGACCCACGATCTCCGTGTGCACGCCGGCGGCGAGGTCGCGCATCGCCGACCCCGCACGCGCCCACCATGTCGTCGTTCATCGTCGGGCCCGGAAGTGATCGATCGTGGCCACGGCCGTCACGGTTTCGGCGTAGGGCTGGGTGATCACCTCGACGCCACGGTTCGAGACCTCGCACGTGATCGTGACCTCCACCATGTCGACCCGGACGCCGGACGTGCCCGTCGGCGCGATGAACCGGACCTCTGCGAGCGGCCGGTTGCAGTTGGTGCTGTCGGAGAGGATCGTGTCGGCAGCCCGCTGGGCCGCGGCATCGGCCGCCCCGGGGTTGCGCTCGAGCGCCGCTGCCTGCGCGGCCGACTCGGCGGCGGAACGCACCTGCGCCTTGGCGTCGACGCCGCGCCCGAGTGCGATGATGAGCAGAGCGAGCCCCATCACCGCGGGAGCGATCAACACGAGCCCGAGCGCATCTGCGGCACCGCGATCCCTCACGGCCGGAACCCCTCGATCGGCAGCGACTCGGTGATGTCGATGCCGGTGGCCGTGCCGCGGATGATGCCGGGTGCGTTGCCGGTGAGATGGACGACCACGAGGCCCCCGTCGATCCGGATGTCGAGGTCGGTCGCGCTCAACAGGTCGGCGTCGCGGAGCACACCCTCGGCCGACTCCTCCACCTGGTCCGGGGGCTCGCCGTGGCGGGCGACGAGCACGGCCGCATCGCGTGCCACCGACCGCGCTTCCGAGCGGGCATGCGTGAACATCGCCGCCTGGAACGCCGTGAACGCCAACCCCACGAAGACAGGGGTCAGCAGCACGGTGGTCAGCGATGTCGACCCCCGATCGGACTGCGGCATCGCAGCGATTACGGGTTCTGTGCAGGGGCGACCGGCACGTCGACCTCGGTCTCGGCCTGATCGCGGATCTGGCTCCAGAGGATCGCGGCGATGACCGCCACGCTCACGCCGGCAGCGACGAACCACAACACCTGTTCGAGCGATACGGCGCCACGATCTCGTTCGAGGTCCGCCCCGTCGGGTTCACCGTCGGCCGCGCGTCGTCGGCCGGTGGCACCCAACAGGGTGTCGTACACCTGGTGTGTGGCTCCGGAGATGATCATCGGGAGTTGGTTCATGCTTGCTCCTTGTCTCACGAGTTGGTTCACGAGAAGTTGAGGGCCGGGTACATGACGAGCGCCATGAAGATGAGTGCCATGCCGACGATCGGCGTCGTCAGTCGGCTCGTGCGCAGCCGTGCCTCGGATTCCTGTTCGGTCGACAGCGCCGAACGAAGCGTGGAGCACTTTGCCGCCAGAGTACGCGCAACCGGCGCCCCCTCGGCTGCGCTCAACGCCGCCGTCGCCGCGATCTGCTGCAGTTCGTCGAGGCCGAGTTCGATCCCGGTGCGCTGCAACGCGTCGGTGAGGCTCGACCCCCGAGCGCCCGACTCGCGCATGCGCCGACGCAGTTCGACGAACAATCGACCGTCACCCGCGTGCGCAGCCTGTTCGAGCGCACCTTCGTAGCCGGTGTTACCGGCCAGCAGCATCGTCACCACGTCGAGGTAGGCCGACACCTGGTAGCGCAGGTCGGATCGCAGCTCCCGGGCCTCCTCCACCACGATCGAGTGCACGACGAACGGCGCGAGCGCCACGAGAGCCAGCGACGCGAGCAGCGGCACGAACACGCTCAGACTGATCAGTCCGACGGCCTGCAGCGCCCCGACGAGCAGCGACGGCAGTACGAGACCGGACAGTGCAGCAACGACCAGGTACGCGACGTGTTGGTCGACCGTGCGGTTGACGAGCTGCAGCTCGGACGCCGACGGCAGCAGCCGGGGTCGACCGGTCATCAACCCGACGACGGGCCGTAGCCAGCGCGGCGTGCGCTCCGGCGCCATTCCGGCCGATACCGCACCGGGGCGGCCGAGGTGCTCGATCGTGCGGGCGAGCGTCGGCGCCGGCTGCATCCACCCGGTGATCGCGACGAGCAACCCGGCGGCCCCGACCACACTGAGCAGCACCATCGCGACGAACGGACTCATGTGCGTGTCCCGAAGTGAGCAGCGGTCAAGAAGCGACTCGGCCGTGGGAACGCGGCCAGCTTCTGCACCCGAACGATCAACGCTGCGTACCCGGTGAGCGCCACCCCGAGAAACAGCTGGCCACCGGCGGTGTCGTACGCGTCGAGGTACTGGCTCCGACCGAACACGAGCAGGAGCACCACGAGCGTGCCCATGATCAGCGTGAGCGCTTGCACCTCGCGCCGCGTCGGTGCTCGTTCGGCCTCGATCAGCCGTCGTCGGTCGACCTGCTGACGGGTCTGTTCGGCGAGCGCGGTGAGCACCGGCACGGTGCGTGCACCACGGCGGATGGCGATCGCCAGCCCGGCCGCGACGAGATCGGCGAGCGGGTCGTCGAGATCGTCGGCGAAACGCCGGAACACGACATCGGGGTCTTGGCGGCTGAGGCCGGCAGCGAGCCGGCGAATGTGCGGACGGATGATCGGCGGGCACGCTCCGACCGTCGATGCGATCGCGCCGACGGGTTGTTCGCCGGCCATCAGCACGTCACGCACGTTCTCGATCCAGCTCGCCAGCGCATCGAGCCGGGCGATTTCGGCGTCGCCTGCCCGGTCGCGACGCTGCCAGCCCCCGATCGCCCAGAACGCTCCCCCGCCGACGACCACCCCGGGCAGCACCCAGCCCGAGACGACGAGCACGAGTAGACCGGCAGCACAGGCACCGACGAAGCGGATGCCGAGTCGGCGGACGTCGCGGGTACTCAACGTGACCTGCGGCGCGTCGCCGGGCGGCAGCACCGCCAGGGCGACCCCGGCGACGAACAGCAGGGACAGCGCGATCGCGATCAGCATCACCATGCCCCCGTCGGAGCGAAGAGTCGCGGGTCATAACCGGCGATCCGCAGGCGTTGGAGGTGGCGCGCCGAGAGCGGCGCGAACTGTTCGAGTTCGCCGCTCTCGCCGATGCCCCACACCTCGGTGGTCGCGAGACCGCCGCCCTCGCCGAGGCCGCCGATCTCGATGATCGAGGTGACGCGACGAATCGGGGCGCCGTCGCGCTCCTCGTTGCGCACCAGGTCGATGTGGATCACGAAGTCGACGGTTTGGGCGATCAGGCTCCACACCGCGAACTCGGGCAGGCTGGTGTCGGACTTGGACACGTAGTACGCGAGCCGTTGGATGACGACGTCGGACGTGTGGGCATGAATCGTGGCCAACGACCCGCGTTTGCACATCGACGCGACGTCGAGCATGTCGAGCGCCTCGTCCTCCACCAGCTCGCCGACCACGACCCGATCGGGGTTGAGACGACGGGTCAGTTCGACGAGCTGCCGCGTGGTGATCTCGCCCTCGCCCTCGGCGTTGGAGTGGCGGGTGAACAGCGCCGGCGCATCGGGGTGCCGGGGGTCGTCCTCGAGCCTGAGCTCGAGCAGGTTCTTCTCGACGGTGATGATGCGCTCGCGAGGCGACACCGCACCGAGCAACTCGGTCAGGAGCGTCGTCTTGCCGGCACCGGGCGGGCCGCTGACGAGCACGGTGAACCCGCACCGGATCATCGCTTCGAGCTTCGGCACGAGACCCACCGGGAACAGGCCGCGGTCGGCCAACCCGTCGAGGCCCTCGTGCCGGAGTACGAACCGACGGATCGCGATGCGTGGATGCGTGGAGATCCCGTGCTCGGACCGACCGCCGAGCACCATGACCACGCGGGAGCCGTCGTCCGCCTGGAACGTGAGCATCGGCGACTGGGTGTCGAGCCGGCCCTCGCCGGTGCCGTTCATCCGGCGTGCGAGCCGCTTCTGATAGGCGGTCAGATCGGCAGCCGAGTCCCACAGCCGACCGACGTCGATCTTGCGGCCGTCGCTGTACGTGACCCACGTGGACTCATGACCGTTGACATCGATCTCCTCGACGATCGGATCGCTCATGTACGGCTCGAGGGGGCCGGTGCCCGTGAGTTCGGCGACGACCCGCGACCGGACCTCCCGATCGGCTGATTCGGCGAGCGGCGGATCGCCACGATGCATGCGGTCCTGATTGAGGATCGCGATCTCCTCGCTCAGCCACGCCCCGACCAGTAGTTGTTGACGGCGGGAGTCGGCCGCCAAGGGCACGACGCTCGCCACGCCGCCGTCCTGGTGATCGCTCTCGTCGGCTTCGATCGCCTCGACCAGGCGGGCCGCCACCCGGTCGGTCACGAACCGGACCGTCACCGACCGATCGGCGTCGACGCCACTGCCATTGCCCGTGAAGCTCATCGTGCCGTCCTCCACAGGCCTCCGGTCGTGTCGTGAACCGACCGTTCCGCGGCGCGAGCGAGGTCGCCGGCGGCACGCAACAGCGGCAGCCGAGCGAGTCGTCGTTCGGAGACGCCGGTACGGCCACCGAAGACGGCCGCGGCGAGATCGTCGACCGGCAGCCCGACGATCGCGTTGACCCCGATCGAGTCGGCGAGGAACGTCTCGATCTCACCGATGTCGAACGGCGACGCTCCGATGATCGCGACGATCAACGTCGACGGCGTCGCAGCGAATGCCTCGAGCTGTTCCGCCAGACGTTGCAGACGTACGGCGGCTGCCCGCGACGACTGGGTCGACTGCCGGTGGACGACGACGTTGACCGCTGCCGCCGCGACGAACGGGTGGGACCCCGGCGACGACTGCAAACGACCGGTGTCGGCGATGGTGACCGGCGACCGAAGCGTGGCGAGGGTCGACACGAGCGTTCGGGCCGACTCGCCGACGGCCTGCCCCGCCTCACCCGCCCGAGCCGGCGCCGGGATGAGCCGGATGCCCGAGTCGGCGAGGCGTGTCAATCGTTCGACGTCGGGCCACACGCCGTCGAGTACCCGGGTGACCACGGTCGACAGTGACGGGGTGACCGGCATGTCG
>CAXAWD010000326.1:0-4932 GCA_963972325.1 uncultured Acidimicrobiaceae bacterium | reverse complement strand
GTTTGGCCGCCTCGATACAGGCCGGACAGCTCGATCGCGATGTAGGCGCCGGCGAGGCCGGCCAGCGCACCGCTGATCATGACTGCGATGTACTTGTGGCGGAACACGTTGATGCCGAGCGACTCGCCGGCCGACGGGTTCTCACCACAGATCCGGACCCGGAGCCCGAACCGGGTCCGGCCGAGGACGAACGCCGAGAGCGGCACGATCAGCAACGCGATCAGCGTGAACCACCGCATGTCGGTGACGAAGCCGCGCAGGAACCCGGCGACGTCGGAGACGAAGAAGACGTTCCAGTCGCGGATCGAGTCGAGCACGTCGGACACGCCCGGCACGCTGAACGAACCGGCACTGCGCAGACGGGGTGACTGTGACACCGAGCCGCCCTGCATCCCGCCGAAGACCCGCTCGGACAGATACCGGGCGAGGCCGGGAGCCAGGATGTTGATGGCGACGCCCGACACGATCTGGTCGACGCCTAAGTTCACGGTGGCGACTGCGTGCAGCAGCCCGCCGAGTGCGCCACCGACCAGGCCGGTGACGAGGCCCCACCAGGGCGAACCGAACTCGAGCGCGCCCCACGCGCCGCACCAGGTGCCGAGGATCATCATGCCCTCGAGGCCGATGTTGACGATGCCCGACCGTTCGGAGAACAGGCCGCCGAGGCCGGCGAGCAGGATCGGGATCGACCAACGCAGCATCGCGCTCGACGTGCCCTCGGAGGTGAGGAGCGAGGTGTTGCTGACCTCCTGCACGATCGCCAGCACGAAGATGCCGAGTGCGGCCGAACCAGACCAGCGGGCCCAGGCCGGCATCGCCCTGATCGCGGCGCCGATGCCGTCGGGCGAGCCGTTGGACCCCGTCGGGGTCGTGGCGACGTCGAGTGGTGTTGTTGCGCTCATGATTCCGCCTCCACCAGTTGGGCAGCTCGTTTGACTTCGTCGCGTTGTCGGATTCGGTTGACGACCTCGTAGGAGATCACGGCGGCGAGCAGGATCGTGGCCTGCATGATCGTGACGATCTCACTCGACGCGAGTGAACTCACCTGGAGGACGGCGGCCGACGAGTCGAGGAATCCGAACAGCAGCGCGGCGACGGCCATGCCGGGCGCGGTGTTGCGGCCGAGCAGCGCCACTGCGATACCGGCGAACCCGAGTCCCTGGACGAAGCCCTGGTCGTAGGCGTGGTTGTCGGAGAGGATCTCCGGCATGCCGACCAGGCCGGCGACGACACCGCCGCCGACCATCGCGAACATGATCATGCGTTTCGGCGGAACGCCGCCGACGCGAGCTGCGGTCGGGTTCATGCCGCTGGCCCGGATGTCGAACCCGAAGCGGCTGCGGTTGATCAGCACGTGATAGATCACGCCGACGATGATGGCGATCAGGAACACGCCGGTCAGACGGCGGCCCTTGAGGATCTCTCGGGTGAAGACCTCGACCCAGCTGTTCAGGTCCGGCAGCCGTCCGGAGTCGGGGATCGGCGTCGTGCCCTGGTTGGTGGCGGTCGGGTCGTCGATGAACGTCGGGAGCAGGCCGGCGACGAGACCGCCGACCGCGATGAAGTTCAACATGATCGTCGAGATGACCTCGTTGACGCCGCGGGTGACCTTGAGGAGGCCGGCGAGCCCCGACCAGGCGGCGCCGACCAGCATCGCCGTGAGCAGGATCGCCGCAATGTGCAGTGGTGCCCAGAGGTCGAGTTTGGCGCCGACGACGGCGGCGGCGAAGGCGGCGAGCACGTACTGCCCCTCGACACCGATGTTGAACAGGTTCATCCGGAACCCGATCGCGGCGGCGATCGCCGAGAGGTACAACGGCGTGGCCCGGTTGAGCATGTCGATGATCGACTCGAGCTTCGTGCCGTTCTCGAGCATCGTGCGGAACGTCTCGATCGCGTCGGACCCCGAGATCTCGAGGACGATCGACGAGACGAGGATGGCGAAGAACGCGCTCACGGCCGGTGCGGCGAGCGCCAGGCCGATACGACGAACGGTTCCCGAGTTCACGATGCGTCTCCTTCGGTCGTGGCGGACGCTTCGAGCGCGGCGCCGGTCATGTAGCTGCCCAGGATGCGGGGCGTGATCTCGGCCGGGTCGAGTGTGGCGACGAGTCGCCCGTGGAACATCACGACGATCGTGTCGGACAGTCCGATGAGTTCGTCCAGGTCGGCGGAGATCAACAGCGTCGCGAGGCCTTCGGCCCTGGCCGCCCGGATCGCGCTCCAGACGTCGGCCTGGGCACCGACATCGATGCCACGGGTCGGGTGGGCGGCGACGAGCAGCGTCGGATCGGCGACCATTTCCCGGCCGATGATCAGCTTCTGCTGGTTGCCGCCCGACAGCGCCCGTGCGCTGACGTCGACACCCGGCGACCGAACGTCGAACTCGCGGCGGATCTCCTCGGTGCGTTCGCGGGCGCCGGCCCGGTCGAGCCAGATCCCCCTCGAGTACGGGGGCTTGGTCTGGTGGCCGAGTGCGGCGTTCTCCCAGAGTGTGGCGTCGAGGAGCAAGCCCTCGGCGTGCCGGTCCTGGGGCACGAAACCGACGCCGGCTTCGCGACGGTGGCGGACCGAGTCGTGTGTGATGTCGCGCCCCTCGAGGAGGACCTGGCCGATGGCGGGGTCGGCGGTGCCGATGATCGCGTCGATCAGTTCGGCCTGCCCGTTGCCTTCGATGCCGGCCACGCCGAGCACCTCGCCCCGGTGGACCTTCAGCGACACGTCGTCGACGGTGGTGCGGCCGTCCTCGTCGGCCACGGAGAGGTGGGTGACCTCGAGCACCACCTCATCGGTGACCGTGGACTCGGTGGTCTCGGGCGACGGGAGCTCGGAGCCGACCATCAACTCGGCGAGATCGGAGGCGGTGACCGAGTCGGCGTCGACCGTGGTGACGGTCTTGCCGCGACGGATCACGGTGATCCGGTCGGCGATCTCGAGCACCTCTTGGAGTTTGTGGTCGATGAACACGATCGTCGAACCGCCGGCCTGGAGTTCGCGCAGGTTGCGGAACAACTCCTCGACCTCCTGGGGCACCAGTACAGCGGTCGGCTCGTCGAGGATCAGGATCTTGGCGCCGCGGAACAGCACCTTGATGATCTCGACCCGCTGCTTCTCGCCGACCTCGAGGGTCTCGACGAGGTCGTCGGGGTCGATGGTCAGGCCGTAGGCGTCGCCGACCTCCCGGAGGTGCCGTTCGGCTTCGGCGAAGTCGATCAGGCCGCGAGGTGTGGTGGGCTCGGAACCCAGGATCACGTTCTCGAGCACCGTCATCTGGTCGGCGAGCATGAAGTGCTGGTGCACCATGCCGATGCCGGCATCGATCGCGTCGGTCGGCGAGGAGAAGTGCACCTCCTCGCCATTGATCTTCATCGTGCCCTCGTCGGCACCCTGCATGCCGTAGAGGATCTTCATCAGCGTCGATTTACCGGCGCCGTTCTCGCCGCAGATCGCGTGGATCTCGCCCGCCTCGACGCGCAGGTTCACGTTGTCGTTCGCGATGACGCCGGGGAAGCGCTTCGTGATGCCGACCAGTTCGATGGCTGTCGTCATGCACACACCTTTTTCAGAGAAGAACGAGTGGATGCGTCGTCGCCGAAAACGACGAAGCGGAGGCCGAACTTAGTCGACCTCCGCTTCGTTGTTCGCTTTCGAGCCCCGACCCGCGAACGGGCCGGAGGCGGATCAGGCGCCTTCCGGCGTCGTCGGGACCTCGATGGCCCCGTCGATGATCTGCTGCTTGTAGTCCTCGATCGTGGTGATCTGGTCCTCGGTGAGGAAGTCACCCGACGTCGAGTAGCCGACGCCGTCGACCGAGAGGTCGTACACGACGTTGCCGCTCGTGAACCCACCGTCGGCCTGGGCCTTGGTGATCTCGTACACGGCGTTGCCGACCTGCTTGAGCATCGAGGTGAGGATGTAGTCCTGGACCTCGGGAGCAGCGGTCAGGTACTGGTCGGAGTCGACACCGATCGCCCACACCTTGGAGCCGGAGCTCTCGGACTGCTCGGCGGCGGCCTCGAAGAGGCCGGCGCCGGAACCGCCGGCTGCGTGGTAGATCACGTCGGCGCCCTGCTCGTACATCGCGAGAGCGATCTCACGGGCACGGTCGGGAGCGACGAAGCCGTCGAAGTCCGGGGCCTGGGTGATGTACTGCGGGATGATCGTGATGTCGGGGTTGACGGCGTGGACGCCGGCCTCGAAGCCTGCCTCGAACTTCTCGATCAGACCGAAGCCACCGACACCGCCGATGAAGCCGACCGTGTCGGTCTGCGTGTTGAGCGCAGCTGCCACGCCGACGAGGAACGAGCCCTCTTCTTCGGCGAAGGTCAGGCCGGCGCAGTTCTCGCAGCGCGGGGCGGGGCCGCCCTCTGCCTCGAAGTCGAGCATCGCGTCGTCGACGACGGCGAAGTTGACGTCGGGGTTCTCGGCGGCGACGTTGGCCACGTCGTCGGCGAACAGGAACCCGACACCGATCACCAGGGCGCTCTGGTCGGCCTGCGACTGGAGCAGCTCGGCGCGGTTGGAACCGTCGGCGTTGGGCTCGGCCTCGCTGAAGGTGATGCCCATGTCCTCGACGGCACGGTCGATGCCTTCGGCGGCGGAGTCGTTGAACGACTGGTCGCCGCGGCCACCGATGTCGAACGTCAGACCGACGTTGAACGAATCGCCGGTGGGCTCGCCTTCGTCGGCGGTGCCTTCGTCGGCGGTGCCTTCGTCAGCGGTGCCTTCGTCAGCGGTGCCTTCGTCGGCAGTGGGCTCGTCGGCAGGTGCGTCGTCGTCGTCGCCTCCGCAGGCCGCGAGGACCAGCGATGCGGCGAGACCTGCTGCAAGCAGGCGCTTGCTCTTGATCATGTGTCTCCCCCTTCAATGGGACAAATGTTGGTGTTCACGTGAACGCGCACAGGCTACCCGTTGGTAGCGGGCGTTCCGTGC
>CAXAWD010000325.1:0-4955 GCA_963972325.1 uncultured Acidimicrobiaceae bacterium | reverse complement strand
GGTTGTACCTCGAGATCGAGAAGACCGTGGCCGAGGGTGCCGGCGCGGCGCCGCTCGCCGAGTTGCTCGCCCGCCCGCAGCGGTACCGGGGGCGTCGGATCGGCCTGGTGCTCACCGGCGGCAACATCGACCTCCGGCAGTTGGCGTCGGTCACCCTGCGCGGCCTGGTTCGCAGCGGGCGCCTCAGCACGTTCTGGGTCGAACTCGACGACCGGCCGGGCAGCCTCGGCGCGATCACCACCGCGGTGGGGGAGATGGGCGGCAACATCGTCGAGGTCATCCACCGACGGCTCGACGTGACGATGCACGCACGGTCGAGCGAGGTCGAGCTGACCGTCGAGACGAGCGACCGCGAGCACGCGACGTCGGTGCTCGCCGGCCTGACCGAACGTGGCTTCCGTGTGCGCGGCCCGAAGGTGCCCGACGTCAGTTCGTGACGAGGTGCACGACCGTGCGGGAGAGGCTCGTCGCGAGCGCCAACTGCGACTGGCTCCTGAGCACGGTCGGGATGTGGGTGATCCGTTGCAGCACCTCGTGCAGATGATCGTTGGATCGGGCGACCACTCGTACCAGCAGATCGCCGGGGCCGGTGATCGTGTGGATCTCGACGACCTCGGCGATGGCGGCGATCGCCTCGGTCGTCTCGTCGTGCGACCCCTGGGCGATCTCGAGGGTGCAGAAGGCGAGCACGTCCAACCCGGCTGCCGCCGGCGCGATCTCCGGGCCGTATCCGGTGATCACGCCCTCGTGTTCGAGCCGATCGAGGCGGGAGTACACCGTGCCGCGAGCGATGTCGAGGTCGCGTGCCAACTGCGCGTGGCTGATCTTCGGGTCGGCGTCGAGCGCGGCGATCAACCGTCGGTCGATGTCGTCGAGCGGTCGGCGCATCGTCCAATCATGCCAGGTCGAAACTGCCGAGATATGAACACATTGCTTCACGTGACGTAGTGATGGTGATCGATCCGTTCACATCGGTTGCCCGGGGCCGCGCAAACGGTTTGTCTGGCGTGGTCCGTCATCGAGCGAGGGGAGCCGAGGCATGAGCCATCTGAAGAAGGTCGACCACATCACGTACGCGTGCCGGCAGGGCATGATCGAGCAGTGGGCGTGGTTCCACATCGAGGTCGAGGGCGGCACGCTCATCAACCGCATCGATGACGTCCGCCCCGACGACCCCGACAGCAGCATGAAGATCTGGTGCATCGACTACGGCGAGTTCGGCGTCGCCCTGATCGAGGGCATCGACCGGGCCAAGAAGTCACAGGTGACCAAGTTCGTCGAGGTGCACGGCGACCACTCCTGTCAGCACGTCGCCTACGACACCCACGATCTCGATGCCTTCGTCGATCACCTTCAGCAGATGGGCGGCACGCCCCGGGGGCAGGTGCTGGTGCGCAACGACGGGTTCGGCGTGCTCAAGCAGATGTTCGCCCGCGGCTACGCCGAGGGCGACGCCGCAGAGACCAGCTTCCCCGAGTACTGCCAACGGCCGCGCGTCGACGACTCCGAGGCGGTGGCGATCACGTTCGCCGAGGAGACCGGCAAGGGGTTCTACGACCAGATCGAAGACGCGGTCGCGGCCGGTGACGAAGCGCCGTTCTTCGACTTCAGCAAGATGCCCGACGACTGGCAGGTGCCGGCCGCCACGCCCAAGGGCTGCTGAGCCGCTCCGTCACTCCCGCGCCAGCTGTGCGCTGCCGGCCGCTTCGTGGTCGACCTCCTGGTCGTGGTCCATGTCGACGACCACGCGGCGCAGCGTGCCGGTGAACTCGAACGGTGCGGCGTAGTGGCCGACCGGGCTGCCACGATCGAGACCGATGTCGAGCCCGGAGAACGAGATCAGCGTGAAGAAGCAGTGGTCGGTCTCCATCGAACCGACGTCGACGCCGTCGATCGACAGCGTGCCGG
Organism: uncultured Acidimicrobiaceae bacterium; assembly: GCA_963972325.1. Classification (GTDB taxonomy): domain Bacteria; phylum Actinomycetota; class Acidimicrobiia; order Acidimicrobiales; family Ilumatobacteraceae; genus Ilumatobacter. The sequence continues at coordinate 3,047 of CAXAWD010000325.1, read as the reverse complement.
TGCCGTGCCCGTCGACCCGCTCCATTCGGAAGCCGAGGTCGCGGCGCCCTGGTGAGATCGGCTGGTCGGAGCGGACCACGTGGTGCGTGCCGCCGACGTTGAGGTCGTGCACGAGATGGCCGTCGGCGACGTACAGCGAGTAGCCACTCGTCGCATCGCCGTGAGCCACGAGCACACCCTCTGCGCCGCCGTCGGGGATCTCGACCTCGGCCACGATCCGGTAGCTGCGTGACCGCACGTCGGGTGCGACGTCGCTGGCGAGGTGCCCCATGCCGGCCCAGAACTCGTAGTGGGTGCGGTCGCCGTGCACGCGAGCCGCGTTCTCGGCGAAGCGTTCACCGAAGCGGTCGTCGAGCGGGAGCACCTGGTGTGCTTCGGCCTCCTGCCACCAGCGTTCGACCATGGCGGCCAGCCGTTCGGGGTGTTCGTCGGCGAGGTCGTGGACCTCGTTGAAGTCCTCGTCGAGGTGGTACAGCTCCCACACATCGTCGTCGATCGGCGTGCCGGGTGCGTGGTAGGCCACGGCTTTCCAGCCGTCGAGCCAGAGCCCACGATGGCTGAACATCTCGAAGTACTGCACCGACTTGCCGGTCTCGGCGGCCGGGTCGGAGAGCGTGGCGGCGAAGCTGGTGCCCTCGATCGGCTGCTGGTCGACACCGTTCACCGACGCGGGCGGCTCGACGCCGATCACGTCGAGCAGTGTCGGCACCACGTCGCTGCAGTGCGCGAACTGGTGACGCAGACCGCCCTGATCGGAGATGCCGTTCGGCCACGAGACCACGAGTGGGTCGCGGATCCCGCCGCCGTGCGTGTTCTGCTTGTACCGCTTGAGCGGGGTGTTCGCGGTCATGGCCCAGCCCCACGGGAAATTCGTGTGCGTGTCGGGCCCGCCAATGTCGTCGAGCCGTGTGAGCTTCGTCTCGGTCGACTCGTGGATCAGGTTGAAGGGCCCGAGTGCGTTGACGAATCCGAGCGGACCACCCTCCTGCGAGGCGCCGTTGTCGCTGAGCACGAGCACGAGCGTGTCGTCGAGCTGGTCGGTCGATTCGAGGAACTCGACGAGCCGGGCGAGCTGGCGGTCGGTGTGGTCGAGCATTGCCGCGTACGCCGCCTGGAGGCGCTGAGCGACCCGCCGTTCGTCGGCTGCCATCTCGTCCCAGGGGAGTACCCGCTGGTTGCGCTCGGGCAGCACGGTGCCCGGCGGCACGATCCCCAGGTCGATCATGCGGGCGAGCCGACGGTCGCGAGCCGCGTCCCAACCGTCGGCGAACAGCGGGTCGTAGTGGTCGATGAGCTCGCGCGGGCTCTGGTGCGGCGCGTGGCAGGCACCCGGAGCGACGTACATGAACCACGGCGTGTCGGGGGAACCGGCCCGGTGCTCGGCGAGCATCCGGATCGACTCGTCGACCAGATCCTCGGTGAGGTGGTAGCCGGTCTCGTACGTGCCCGGCGCGGTGACGTGGGTGTTGTCACGCACGAGCTCGGGGGAGAACTGGTCGGTCTCCGCATCGAGGAAGCCGTAGAACCGGTCGAAGCCGCGGGCGAGCGGCCAGCCGTCGGTCGGCCCGGTCGGGCCCGTCTCGTACAGCGGGGTGACGTGCCACTTGCCGGTGATGTAGTTGCGGTACCCGTGGGGCCGCAGCATCTCGGCGATCGTGCCGGCGCTCCTGGCGATCTTGCCGCGATAGCCGGGGTAGCCACTGTCGAAGTTGGCGAGGCAGCCGACACCGACCGAGTGGTGGTTGCGTCCGGTCAGCAGCGCCGCTCGGGTGGTCGAACACATCGCGGTCGTGTGGAACCCGGTGTAGCGGAGACCATCGGCGCCGAGCCGGTCGATCGTCGGCGTTGCGGCGTCGCCGCCGTAGCAGCCGAAGTCGCTGAAGCCGACGTCGTCGAACAGCACCATCAGGATGTTCGGTGCCCCGCCCGGTGGGCGCGGTGCGTTTGGCCAACTCGGCGTGGAGTCGGCGACGGTCCGTCCGATCGAGGTCATGGCTGCATTGTCGCGGCTGCCCCGTCGACGCTCGCGATCGGAGCGTTGGTGCGTACGGTGTGGACATGAGAGATCTCTTCGACGACGAACACGACGCGTTCCGGGCGTCGTTCGCCGGGTTCGTGGCCAACGAGGTCACCCCGAACTACCTCCAGTGGGAGGAGGAGGGCATCGCTCCGCGTGAGCTCTACACCAGGGCCGGCGAGTACGGGTTCGTCGGCATGGCGGTGCCCGAGGAGTTCGGCGGTGGCGGCTCGAACGACTTCCGGTTCAACCAGGTCGTCGCCGAGGAGTTCGCTGCGGCCGGCGTCGGCGGTGCCGGACTGGGCATCACGTTGCACAACGACATCACCACGCCGTACTTCCTCGAGGTGTGCAACGACGAGCAGAAGCAGCGCTGGCTGCCGGGCATCGCATCGGGTGAGCTGATCACCGCGATCGCGATGACCGAACCGGGCACCGGCTCCGACCTGGCCGGGGTCGCGTCGACCGCGATCCGCGACGGCGACGAGTACGTGCTCAACGGTTCGAAGACGTTCATCACCAACGGCATCAACGCCGACCTGGTGATCGTCGTCGCCAAGACCGACCCGAGCGAGCGCCATGCCGGTATGTCGCTGCTCGTCGTCGAGCGCGGCATGCCCGGTTTCGAACGCGGCCGCAACCTCGACAAGATCGGTATGCACAGCCAGGACACGGCCGAACTGTTCTTCACCGACGTCCGGGTGCCGGCCACGAACCTCCTGGGTGAGGCGGGCAAGGGGTTCAACTACCTCACCGCGAACCTCGCCCAGGAGCGGCTGTCGATCGCGGTGACCGGCGTCGCCACGGCTCGGGCGGCGCTCGGCTGGACGGTCGACTACGTGCAGGAGCGGATGGCGTTCGGCAAGCCGATCGGGTCGTTCCAGAACACCAAGTTCGTGTTGGCGGAGATCAAGACCGAGGTCGACATGGCGCAGGCGTACGTCGATCAGTGTGTGCTACGGCTCAACGCCGGCACGCTGAGCGCCGCCGACGCGGCACAGGCCAAGCTGGCATGCTCCGAACTGTAGAA
>CAXAWD010000324.1:0-4955 GCA_963972325.1 uncultured Acidimicrobiaceae bacterium | reverse complement strand
ATCGAGCCGTCGAGGCCAGCGGGCCCCGAGTCGCTGATCACCGTTGCGGTCGACGACTCGTTCATCTGATAGTCGAGGATCAGCGGCATCGGCGACGGCGGTGCGGCGTCGGCGCGAGGCGTCGGGCGCAGCGCGACCGATGCGGTCGTCAGCACGAGCGCGGCGACGACACCGTGACCGATGCGCCTACCGATTCGTCGTCCGCTCATATCTCCGCCTCGTGCCGGTCCGGCACGGCCCCCACCGCCGCTCCGTAGCTTTTTCGATCGTACCACCGCTCAGCGTGGCGAACTCGTCGGTGATGCAGCGAGATCTGGCGGTACGAACGGGCGGCGTTCAGGGCAAGAGATAGCCGACGGCGTCGGCCACCACGTGGGCGGTCGTCAGCACGTACACGTCGAGTTGCTCGTCGTCTCCGACGCTCACGATGACACCGTTCGGCCGGACGTCGCCGGCTCGGTCGACGTTCACGCTGGACGTCGTCGGCCGGGTCGCACCCGACGGCCAGAGCGTGGCGAAGCCGGGCCCGCTGCCGATCAGGGTCACGTTGAGGACGACGCCGCCCGCATCGGAGGGGATGCCGGCGTGACCGGCGACCCTCGCGCTGATCGTGCCGTCGCTCGGCACGGCACCCTTCGGTCCGGGCGCCGACTCGTCGGGCCGTGTGTCGAGGACACGGCTCGGTTCGAGCGGGACGAACAACCCGGTGGTCGTGGTCGCCGCCGTGCCGTCGGTGATCCACCCGAGCACATCGGCGACCAGGTCGACCTCGATCGAGGAGGAGAACCGCACGCGACCGTCGGACCCGACGGGGACGATCACCTGGTTGGCCACGGTGTCGTGCGACCCGTTGATGTTCAGCGAGCTGGCGTCCGGCCGCTGGCCCTCGGGCCACACCGTGACGAAGCCGGGGCCGTCCGCCGCCGTCGCCGTCACGTTCATGACGACAGCGGCCACGCCGGATTCGGGGATGCCGGCACGATCGAGGACGTCGGCGGTCACCGAACCGCCGGCCGGCACACGCTGCCGGGCGCCGAGGATCGAGGCGCTGCGGGTGTCGAACAGGCGGCGAGGAGTCTGGGTGATGATCCGGCCGTCGTCGGAGGGGGTGTTCCTCGGGCGGAAGTACCCGGCGACGTCACCGAGCAGATGCGCGTCCTGGAGGCTGAACAGCGACACGGTACCGTCGTCGCCGACGGGGACGATGACGAGGTTCGAGCGAACGTCGCCCGGCACGACCACGTTGAGGCTCGATGTGGTGGCCCCGGTCGATTCGGTCGGTGTCGCTGCGACGAAGCTCGGCGCCTCGATGCCGATGACAGCGAGGTTGATCGCCACGGCCGACACCCCGGATTCCGGGATCCCGGCCTGGCCGGCGACCTGAACTCGGAGCGACGTGCCGCCGGCGACGACACCTTTGTATCCGTTGGGTGACAGCCCGGGTCGGGTGTCGAAGAGCCGTGTGGGCGAGAGCGGGACGAACTTCGACGCCGCGATGGCGTCGGGGGAGTCATCCTGCTGAACGACGACGGTGCGCCCGCTGGTGGCGGTGGCCCCGTCGTCGTCGACGACCGTGACCGAGACCACGTACGACCCGGCTCGTGCGAAGTCGTGGTCGACGCGGGCGCCGGTGACCGACCCGTTCGATCCGCCGAACGTCCAGTCGACGTCGACGATCGTCCCGTCGGGGTCGAACGACGGAGCGCTGTCGAACGTGCACGCGAGTTCGGAGCAGTCGACGGTGAAATCGGCGCTCGGTGACTGGTTGGCCGTCGCTCCGAGGTCCTTGTCGATGCGGACGTAGTCGATGTCTCCGGAGAAGTAGTCGCAACCGACCGACTGCTGGTTGCACTCGATCTTGCCGCCGATCGTGACGTCGAAGTCGTTGGCGATCGAACCGACCGACGTGCGTTGGCGGTCGACCAGGTCGCCGTCGACGTGCATCGTCACCTCGTCGTTCGTCCGTGCGCACCTGACCGTGTGCCACTGACCGTCGTCGAGCGAGGTCGATCCGGCGACCGCGGCCTGGTCCTGGAGATTCCGTCGGAACAGACATGCGGGGACGCCGTCGTCGTGTTCGAGTTTCCAATACCCGCCGTAGGTCTGGCTCTGGCCCTTCTGCACGATGTTGCCGGCTCCGTGGCCGGTGCGGTACCGGATCTCGATCGCGAAGTCGTCGTCGTCGGGGTCGAGGCGGGGGTCGTCGGCGATGACCGCGAGCCGTTCCGGGCGCAGTGGAGACGTGTCGGGGGCCGCATACGGCCACCGGTACCCCGTCGAACCGGAGTGGGTCGTGCCGGTGACGATGTCGTCACCGACCTGACCGTCCAACCCGAACGGTCCGTCGTCCCGCATCACCGAGGCTCCCGAGCCCTCGTTCATCCGGTAGAGGGCGACGGTCTGGATCACCGCACGAACCCGACCGGCGGTCGACAACGTTAGCGCACCGGTGACGGCGAGACACGCTGCGACGAGGACGGCAGTGCGGGTGCGGTTGGACGGTGACGGTACGACGTTCATATGGGGCATGGGGACGGGGCTCCTGTGACGAGGCCGCCCGCACACCGGAGGTAACCGTCGGGGTTGAACTCTAAACAGTCCGGCGGGAACTCGCGTCCGAACGTGGTGATCTCGTCGCCACGCGCCGTTCGATCCCACCCATCGTGGCCGTTCGTCGACGAATGACACGAACAGCGCCGGAACTGTTCGCTGTTGCTCTACTCGTCGCCGTCAACTAGAACAGACCTTGACCGGGCGAGCGGAGCCCGGTCCGAACGGTGGGAGGACCGAACATGCGGGCTACGGCGAGGCGGAGGCGCCGATCGGCGGTGGTGGCGATCGGTGTCGCGGTGGCGACCACAGCGGTCGCGGTGATCGCTCCGGAGGTGTCGGCTTTCGGTCCGGGCTCACCGGCGACGATGGGGGCCAACGCCCGCGGACAGCTCGGCGACGGCACCAACACGGCTCGACGGTCTGCGGCCCTGATCGACCTCGACGGGGTCACCGACCTGCACGGCGGGCGAGAACACGTGATCTCTCTGCTCGCCGACGGGACCGTGGCGACCTGGGGTCGCAACAACCAGGGTCAGATCGGCGACGGCACCCGCATCGACCGAGCGACCCCGACCGTCGTGGCCGGTCTGTCGGACATCGTGGCGGTCGAAACGGGCCACTACCACTCGCTCGCGCTCGGCAGCGACGGCCGGATCCGGTCGTGGGGTTACAACGCGTTCGGTCAACTCGGCGACGGCACCACGACCCGACGCCAAACACCGGTCCTCGTGCAGGGAATCGACGACGCCGTCGCGATCGCCGCCGGACGAGACATGAGCTACGCCATCCGGGAGGACGGCACGCTCTGGGCCTGGGGGCTCAACGGCGATGGTCAGCTCGGCGACGGGACCACCACCAGGCGTACGACGCCGGTGCGCGTCGGCAACCTGACCGATGTGGTCGATGTCGCCGGTGGGCGCGACCACGGCCTCGCGGTGCGGGCGAACGGCGACGTGTGGGCGTGGGGTTGGAACCGTTTCGCCCAGGTCGGCGACGGCACCACGACCGACCGCACCGACCCGGTCCGGGTGACCGGACTCTCCGCTGCGACGAGCGTGATCGCGGGCGCTCACCACTCCTATGCGTTGCTCCAGAACGGTCAGGTCTGGTCGTGGGGGCGCAACTATCGCGCCCAGCTGGGCGACGGCACCACGGCACAGCGCAGCCGGCCCGTGCGCGTCGGCGGCGTGTCGAACGCCGTCGAGATCGGCAGCGGCCGAGATCACGGCTTGGCCGTGCTCGCCGACGGCACGGTGCGGGCATGGGGCAACAACCAGGCAGGACAGCTCGGCGACGGCACGCTCACGCGCCGGCCCAACTCGATCGTGGTACCGGGTCTCGCCGATGTCGAGGTGGTCGGCGGTGGTGCCGACTACTCCGTCGCGCTGGTTTCGAGCGGTGGCCCGCCCCAGAACCAACCACCGACTGCGAACATCGGGGCGAGCTGTAGTGCGCTCGCGTGCAGCTTCACCAGCGCCGGCAGTGGTGATGCCGACGGGTCGATCGTGTCACGCACGTGGACCTTCGGCGACGGCGAGACCGGAACCGGCACCGCACCCGACCACGAGTACGACACCGCCGGTTCGTACACCGTCACCGTCACGGTCACCGATGACGACGGTGCCACCGACTCGGCGTCGACCGCCGTGTCGGTGTCGTCCCCGAGCGGTTCGTCGCCGTCGTTCGGTGCTGCGGCGTCGTCGAACGCCAACACGACGAGGGCGACCGTCTCTGTTCCGGGCGCGGTCGGATCGGGTGATCTCCTGCTGATGTTCGTGACCACCAACACGGTCACATCGGCCTCGACGCCCTCCGGTTGGAACCTGCTCGGTTCGCAGGTCGACGGGTCGATGATGTCACGTCTCTACGCGAGGACCGCAGCTCCCGGTGACCCCGGGTCGACGGTTGCGGTGAATCTCGGATCTCGAACCAAGACCGACATGAGCCTGGTGTCGTATCAAGACGCGGCCGTCGCCGATTGGGCGGTGCGGGCCGAGCCGGGCAACTCGGCTTCGCACGCGTCTCCCGCGATCGGTGTGGCCGCCGCCGACTCCCTGGTCGTGAGCCACTGGGTCGACAAGACGAGCAACTCGACATCGTGGACGTTGCCGGGGTCGGTCGTCGAGCGTCTCGACAGCACCGGAACCGGCGGCGGGCGGATCAACTCGATCACCGGCGAGTCCGCTGCCGGCGTGGGGACCTGGCCAGGGGCAACCGCCGTCGCCGTGAACTCGGCGAGCAAGGCCGTCATGTGGTCGGTGGTCATCTCGCCGACCTGAGTCGGCCGGTACGAGCCCGGTCGCGACGTGGTGGCAGGATTGCTCCATGACGACGGTCGATCCGAAACTTCTCAGCCACATCCGGTACCGGTGCATCGGGCCGTCGCGCGGAGGCCGGGTGGT
>CAXAWD010000323.1:0-4995 GCA_963972325.1 uncultured Acidimicrobiaceae bacterium | reverse complement strand
GCCGGCGGTGGATCTGCGCGAACTCCAACCCGATGTAGCTGCCACCGATGATGATCAGGTGATCGGGGACCTCGTCGAGTTCGAGGATGCTGGTGCTGGTGAGGAACTCGACGTCGTCGACGCCGGGCAGGTCGGGGATGCGGGGTCGGGCGCCGACGTTGACGAACACCCGGTCGGTGTCGAGCACACGGTCGCCGACGACGACCCGGTTCGGTCCGTCGAGCCGGGCGTGGCCCCGCACGAGATCGATCGAGTCGTTTCCTTCGAGCATCTTGGTGAGCCCGTCGTGTGATGCCTGGGCGATTCCGCGCATGCGCTCTTTCACGCGGGGCATGTCGACCACGATGTCGCCGTCGATGCCGAACCCGAAGTCGTCACCCCGTCGGGCGGCGTGGATCGCCTTGGCGCTGCCGACCAACGCCTTGGTCGGTGTGCAGCCGGCGTTGACGCACGTGCCGCCGACGAGGTGCCGCTCGACCACGGCGACCCGCCAGCCCTCCTCGGTCGCCCTCGATGCCAGGCCCGGCCCTGCCTGCCCGGTCCCGATCACCACTGCGTCGTATCGCTCGGACATGACACTCCCTCCTCGTCGGCTCGTGCGTCCGACACTAGGGCTGCTGCGGAGTCGAGGCGACCGGCCCCGGCGGGACCGCCACTTGTTGGCGGTGAAGCTCTCGCTCGTTCCGTCCAGGTGACCGGACCCAACTCCGTTCGTGTGCGGTCAGGGGGGCGAGGACGAGCGGCAGGACGGTCTCGACGACCGGTGGGCACTCGGGGTCCGTGCCGCACCCGCCGCCGTCGCGGACGATGAGTTGGATCGGTCCGGAGACGTCGTCGAGTCGGACCGTCGTGGTGAAGTCGGCCCAGTTGCCCCAGGCCCCGGCGGTCACCGGTGCGACGGTGTCGATCTGGACGCCGTCGGCCCACACCTCGATCGCGAACTGTCCCTCGAAGACGTCGCCCTCGCCCGTGACGACGAACGGGCTGCGCACGGTGGCGCCGTGTGCCGGGGTGTCGAACAGCAGGCCGCCCGTGAAGGTCCGCTGGATCCCGTTGCGGCTCACCGGTTCGTCGAGGACGATGCCCTCGCCGCCGAAGAACGTGACCGGTTCGCCGTCGAGCCAGAACAGCACCTCGTCGACGTTCGGGAACTGGGTCGCGGTGAAGACGATCTGTGCGATGCGAGCGGTCATCGACAGGGAGCCGCCACCGCCCTCGGCCTCCGACGACAGGTCCACCGTTGCCAGTCCGTCGACGAGATTCACGCCGAGCAACTCGGTGCCCGCCGGGATCTCCGAGTGCAGTCCGTCTGCGATCTCGTCGGCGGTCGGTGCGGCGAGCAGTTCGGTGAGTGCGCCGCTCAGCACGGCCGGGCCGGTGACCTCGCGGTGGGCGATGACGAGTTGTTCGTCGCGGAGGAAGTACACCTTGACGTCGACCTCTGCCGCGACGGTGGTGCTCGGGGCCGGTTCGGACGTGGTCGTCGTCGGTGGTGTCGTGGTCGTGGCCGTGGTCGGCTGCGTCGACGACGTGTCGGCCGTCGAGGTGGTCGTGGTCGTCGGGTCGGTCGTCGTGGCGATCGGGGTGGTCGATGTCGTCACGACGGTCGATGTCGTCACGACGGTCGGGGCCGTCGAGGTCGGTGACGACGTCGCGTCGTCACGGCTGCACGCCGCCGACGCAGCGACGAGCGCGATCGCCAAGCAGGTTCGAGCGACACGCATGACCAATCTCCTCGACGCCATCATCTCTCCGGCCAGTCGATCTGAACAGGGCCGTTCGGTCCTGCGCGCGCGGTTCAGGGGCGAACACGGCGACGTCGTGCACGATGACCCAGCCGTCGATCTCGACGGTGTCGATGCGCACGTAGCGCACCGGGCCGATGGCGTCGGCGTCGACTCCGACCGTCAGGATGTCGCCGTCGCGTACATCGCCGGTGGCCTCGCCGGCCGACCGGCCGGGGGCCGGCTCGCCCTCGTTGCGGACGTGGATGAGGTGCGTCTGTCGGCCGCGTGGCGTGACGTCACCGATGTGGACCTCGACGCGGCCGACCGACCGTTCGGACCCGAGGTCGATCTCGACCCACTGTGAGCCGACGACGAGCTTCGGTCGGTGGTGCGCACAGTGAGCACGTGCTGTCGCTGCCGATCCCGGCTCGCTCAGTTCGCGTCGTCGTCGGTGTCGTCGCCGGCAGCGGGTGGCCGGTCGACCAGGGCGACGAGCTTCTTCGGCGCCATGACGCAGAAACTGTCGGTGATCAGCTCGCGGAGCTCGTCCCAGTCGGTCCGGTCGTCGATGTCGACGCCCAGCGCGTTCCGGCCCCAGCCGAGGAAGCGGAATGGCGGACCGGCACGTCGGAGCACGTCGAGTTCGTCACCCTCTGCTCGGAACGTGAGCACGACCCGCCGGTCGGCTCCGGCTTCATCGATCGCCAACACGTGGGCGAACGTCTTCTTCCTGACTCGCCAGCGGACACCCACCCACGCCGGCTCCTCGTATGCATCGGGCAGCTCGGCGCAGATGGCACGCAACCGTTCGATCACGTCGTCGGGTACGTCGTCGACGTAGGCCCGCTCGGCCGACTTCGCCATCACCCAAGGATGCCAGGTCGCCCCGCGGTTACCTCGCTCAGCCGGTGGCGCAGTTGCACGGTGACCCGCACCGCCGGACCACTCGCAGCGTGCGTGGCCGGCCCCCGCGCTGAGGGCGGGGTGCGGCGGTGCGTGGCGCGCCATGGTGCGATGGTGCGATGGCGCCGCCCCGACTCGGCCTGCAGCCTGGTATGGCGCCGCGCCACAGGATCTTCGGTTGTCAAGGAACGGCGGTTCTCGACCTGCGCGAGACGGCTTGTGGTGGTCGAGCGGCGGCAAGGGCGCAGCCCGGGAGCTGGTGGGTTCGAGCCCCGGCGGGCTCACGCCGCCTGTCGGGAGGGCGGGCCGGTGTTGCGGATCCCCCGTCGGGGAATCGAACGGTGAGCTCGCGGTTGGCCCCGAGTTCGACGATCCATCCGGCGTCGTGGATCTTCGAGTGGTGGTGGGTGCACACCGGCAGCAGGTTCTGGAGATCGGTGCGGCCACCGTGGCGCCACCACACGACGTGGTGCAGCTTGCAGCGGTCGTATCGAACGGAGCAGCCGGGGATCGCGCACGTGGAGTAGAGCGCTCGCAGCGCACGCCGTTGGGCGTGGTTGGCGAGCCGGGTCGACTGCCCGAGGTCGAGCCGGCCCGGCGCGTGGAGCACGACACCGTTGCGGACGACGACCGTGTGCACGGCGCCTTCGCTCATCAGTTCGGCCAGTACGCGGTGCGGCACCTCGACCGGCAACCCCCAATCGACCGCTGGGCCTCCGGCGCCGTCGGGCTGCGAGCTGTCGACCACGACCACGTACTCGGGTCGCCCCGACCCGCCTGTCGTCGCCACGCCCTCGATCAGGCCGGCGAGGGCGAGCGCGCTCAGGTGGCGCTGCTTGTCGATCGGGTCGTCGGGGCAGGTGCTCGGGGTCTGCTCGGCGAACAGCGCGTTGGCCGCTGCGTCGAGCTTGGCGGCGAGCCGAACGCCGGTGACGGGGTCGAATCGGCCGGAGAGGCACCACATGCCCTCGCCGTCGGTCCACGTGCGGACACTCGTGGCCCGCCGCTGACGCTCGAGCCGATCGAGACCGTCGTCGCGTTGGATGTTCTTGACCTCGATCGCCAGGCGGCGGCGCCACTCGGGGATGGTCGCGACCTCGGCCACGTCGAGCAGACCCCGATCGAGTCGACCCAGCAGTTCGTCTCGCTGTTCGGCATCGAGCGACTTGGTCGCCTTGGTCAACTCGTCGACGTGGCCGGCCGTGACGCGGGCATCGTCGAGCGCAGCGGCGAGCGATGGCGCCGCGCCGAGGGTGTCGGCACGTGCAGTGTCATTGATCGCGTCGCGGGTGGTGCCGCGGGTGCAGTCGGCGATCGTCTGCTCGGGGAACGACACCTGGGATGCGAGTTTGGATGTAATCGCCGCTTTGGTGCCAGCCAACCACGACTCGAGTCGGCCGACGTCGCGCATCGCCGACTCGAGGTGCTCGCGACCCGCCGACTCGGCGGCGCGCACGGCAGCGATGTGCTGCACCTGCTCGACGACGGTGGCGAGATCCATGCAGCCATCATGACGGAGGGGTGTGACAAGGTTTCGAACTGGTGTTCGATTTCTTCCGAGAAGCGGATTGACTGATCCGAGTGGACGAACTCGTGGGTCGAGGATCCCGTCGACCCATGCCCGCCCGGCACCGGGTCGGCCCCACCCGGCACCGGGTCGGCCCTACCCGGCTCGCGCCGAGACGAACGGCCAGACAGCCGGTCGGACCGCCCGTGCCCGCCGTGGATATTCGGCGGGGTCGCGGGCGAGGGTTGGATACGGTCGCGACGAGCGACCATCGGGGGTGGCGATGCAGTACTTCCAGCTGAAGTACCGGATCAAGAAGGCCGACCGGAACCGGGTCACCGAACGGCTGCTGGCACTGCGCGGTTCGTTGGAGCGGACCGTGCCCGCCAAGGACGCCGACGATCATCTGCTGCTGGCCGCGTGGAACATCCGCGACTTCGCGAAGAAGACCCGGCGGGGGTTCGGTGAGCGGTTGGCGGAGACACACTTCTACATCGCGGAGATCATCTCGGCGTTCGACTTCGTGGCGGTGCAGGAGGTGAACGACCTCGACGAGTGGGAGCGGGTGATGAGCATCCTCGGCCCCGAGTGGGAGTACCTGGCGACCGAGGTGACCGACACGTCGCTCGGTGGGAACGGCGAGCGGCTGACCTACGTGTGGGACAAACGGAAGGTTCGCCACCAGAACATCGCGGGTGAGTTGGTGCTGCCGAACCATCTGTTGATCTCGCCGGCGGCGCTGGCGGTGCCCACCGATGACGATGACGAGTTGCCGCCGCCTCCGCCGGGCAAACAGTTCCGACGGTCGCCGTTCGTCGCCGCGTTCCCGTCGGGCTGGTTCAAGTTCGCCCTCTGCAC
>CAXAWD010000322.1:0-5002 GCA_963972325.1 uncultured Acidimicrobiaceae bacterium | reverse complement strand
CTGTCCGCCATCGCGATCGGAGCGATCGCCGGCCTGTACCCGGCGATGCGCGCCGCCCGACTCGCCCCGACCGAGGCACTGAGGTCCGCATGAGCACCCGAACGAACACCAAACGCTCGACGATCGCCGTACGCATCATCCTCGCCGCCGTCGGCCTGGCCGCCGCCGGCGGTGCGGTCATCGGCGGCCGAGCAGCGCTCGACGGACTGCGAGACGACGACGTCGCCGCCGTCGAGGAGTCGACCACGAACGTGTCGGTGGCCGACGTCCGCGACCTGACCGAGACCTTCACCGCGACCGGGACGCTCCAGTACGAGGCAGCCATCGATATCACCGCACCGTCGGACGGCACCGTGCTCCGGATCGTCGAGGTCGGCTCGACGCTCCGGAACGGCGACGTGATCGCACTCGTCGACGACCGCGCCGTGGTGTGGCTCGACGGAGCGATCCCGGCGTGGCGCGCGCTCGCGGAGGGTGACGAGGGCGCCGACGTGCTCCAACTCGAGACCGCGCTGACCGCGCTCGGATTCAACGGCGACAACGACGTCACCGTCGACGAGGAGTACACGTCGGCCACGTCCGCGATGGTGGCCGACTGGCAAGCGTCGATCGGCGTGGAGACGACCGGCAGGGTCGAGGCCGGCACGGTCGTGTTCGGCGGTGACCGCACACGCGTCGCGTCGACCGCATCCGTCGTCGGAGATTCGGTTTCGGCCGGCTCACCCCTCGTTGCGATCGGGACCACCCGCCGGACCGCGGTGCTCGAAGCGACGCCGTCGGAGGCCGCCACGCTCGAACTCGGCCGGAACGCGCAGATCGAACTGCGCGACGGCACCGAGATCCAGGGCACCGTGGCGGCGGTCCTCCCCGGTAGCGAGACCTGGCAGATCACCGTGGAGTTCACCGAACCGGTCGACTTCCCGACGACCGACGTCACCAACGTCGAATTGGCCTGGACACACGAGGTCGCGAACGACGTGTTGACCGTGCCCAGCTCGGCGCTCCTGCGGCTCGACGACGGCTCGTACGTCGTGGAGTGCGTCACCGACGACACCCGGGTCCGCACTCCGGTCACCGTCGGCGTGGCGATCGGGACCCGGGTCCAGATCGTGTCCGGGCTCGAACCCGGTGCAACCGTGATCACGCTCTGACCGCCGGCGGTCGGGCGCGAATCGGGTCGATCGACCCTACGTTCGGTGCTCGGGCCACGAGATGATCGTGGTGTGAAGTCCCCCGCGCACGCCGAGCGTCGTTCCGACACGACCTGACCGCAGCCGATCGACCGCCATGATGTTCATCTGGGTGCTCGCACTCGTCGTCGGCGTCGCTGCCGCGGGCTACGGCAGCCGACGCGCCGTGAACGGTGCGCTGGCAGTCGCCGGCGAGATGGGGTGGTCGCGCGGGCTAGTCGGGGCGACGGTCGTGGCGATCGGCACCGACCTCCCCGAGATCGCGAGTTCGATCTCGGCCTCGGTGACCGGCCACGGCGACATCGTCGTCGGCGACGCGACCGGATCGGCGTTGACCCAGGTCACGCTGATCCTCGCGATCCTCGTGGTCGTGGCGTCCAAGGCCGGCACCGTCAGGATGGACGCCGAGAACGACCTCGTGATCGCCGTCGGCGCGCTCACCGTCGCCGCGTGCCTCGGCATCGCCGTGGCGATCGGCGACGGCGTCCTGAGCCGACTCGACGGTCTGCTCCTCGTGCTGTTCTGGATCGCGTCGGCGCTCGCGCTCCGGCGCTGGCAGCGAGGAGCCGAACCCGTCTCGGACGAGAAGACCGGGACCGGACTCGGTCGCGGCCTCACGAGCCTGACGGCATGGCTCGCCGTCGTCGCCGGTGCCGCCATGCTCGTCGTCCGGTCGTTCGTGGAGCTGACCGACGCGATCGGCATTCCCGAACTCATCGCATCGACCGTGGTGCTCGCGCTCGGCACCTCGTTCCCCGAGCTGGTCGTCGACTTCACCGCGATCCGACGAGGCGCGTCCGCACTGGCGTTCGGCGAGATCTTCGGTTCGTCGCTCGTCGACGCGAGCCTCGCGATCGGCATCGGCCCGATGTTCCGGGCGACCGATGTGTCGGGCACCGCCGGTACGAGCGTGCTGGTCGTGGCTGCCGGCATCGCGGCCGCAACCGCGATCTGGCACCGCCGCCGAACCAGCGACACCCAGGTGGCCGTCGGCCTCTTCACCGTCTACATCCTGTGCGTGGCGGCGATGATCACATGGGCGTCGGGCTGACCACAGCGCCGAAGCAGTGCCGAGCATCGACCGTCGTGCGAACATGTCCGCGATGACGACGACGGACGGATCGTTCGGTCTCACCGGCGACGAGGTCGAACGCCGGATCAGAGACGGCCGCACCAACACCGTGCCCGACCGGACGTCGCGCTCGCTCGGCGAGATCATCCGGAGCAACCTGCTGACCCGGTTCAACTTCATCATCACGGTCCTGGCAGCCGTCGTGCTCACCGTCGGCGAACCTGCCGACGCGCTCTTCGCGTTCGTGATGGTCATCAACACCGCCGTCGGCGTGGTACAGGAGCTCCGCGCCAAGAACACGTTGGATCGACTCAGAGTGCTGATCGCACCCGTCGTGAACGTCCGGCGCGACGGGCACGTCCTCGGCGTCGATCCCGAGGCCGTGGTCGACGGCGACGTGATCCTGCTGGCTCCCGGTGACCAGGTCGCCGTCGACGCCCGCGTCGTCGAGAACAGCGGGCTCGAAGTCGACGAGTCGGCGCTCACGGGCGAGGCCGATCCGGTCGGCAAACTCGTCGGCGACACGGTCTGGTCGGGAAGCGCCGTCACTGCGGGCGAGGCGGTGGTCGTCACGGAGGCGGTGGGCACCGCGACCTGGATCCACGCTCTCGTCACCCAGGCGAAGGAGTACGCCCCGGCCACGTCGGAGCTCCGGAGCGGAGTCGACCAGATCCTTCGCCTGGTCGGATGGGTGATCGCCCCACTCGGCGCGCTGCTCGCCTGGAGCCAGTTCCGATCCGATCAGTCTCGGGACGACGCGATCATCTCCGCCGTCGCCGGGGTCGTCGGCCTCGTGCCACAGGGCCTCGTGCTGTTGGTCAGCATGGCGTTGGCGGTCGCCGTGATCCGCCTCGCCCGCGACCACGTCGTCGTCCAAGAACTGCACGCGGTCGAGGGGCTCGCCCGGATCGACGTGTTCTGCGTGGACAAGACCGGCACGCTCACGACCGGCGCCATGGAGGTCGCGTCGATCGAGACCATCGAGACCGACACATCGATCGTCGCAGCTGCGCTGGCGGCGATCGCGGGCAACGAGCCGAACCCCACGGCGACACTGCGGGTGATCGAGGAGCACCTCGATGCTCGCCCCGGTTGGAGCACCGGCGTCCGTGTGCCGTTCTCGTCGACGCGGAAGTGGAGCGGATCGACGTTCACCGAGACGGGCGAGTGGCCCGACATCGACCCGACCTGGGTGCTGGGCGCCCCCGAGGTGTTGCTCGAGCGCGTCGGCCCCGACACACGCCGGTCCGTCATGGCCGATGTCGAGGCCGCCGCCGAACAGGCCGGTCGGGTCGTGCTCCTCGCGTCGGCGTCGACCCCGTTGACCGACGACTCGCTCCCCGATCGGTTGGTGCCCGCTGCACTCATCGTGCTTTCCGAGCAGGTCCGCCCCGATGTCGACGAGACGCTCGCGTACTTCCGCCGGCAGGGCGTGACGGTGAAGGTGATCTCCGGCGACAGCGCCACCACAGCGGGGGCGATCGCCACCCGACTCGGCCTCCCCGGCGCCGAGCGTCGCATCGACATGCGCGACGTCGACGATGCCGGCCCGCAGTTCACCGCGCTGGTCGAGGACACCACCGTGTTCGGTCGGGTGCGACCGGATCAGAAGCGTGCGATCGTCGACGCTCTTCAGCGGTCGGGCCACAACGTCGCGATGACCGGTGACGGTGTCAACGACATCCCTGCTCTGAAGCGCGCCGACATCGGCGTGGCGGTCGACACCGCCACGCCGGCGACCAAGGCGATCTCCCAGCTCGTTCTCCTCGACGGACGCTTCGATCGGATGCCGCACGTCGTCGCCGAAGGACGCCGCGTCATCGCGAACATGGAGCGGGTCTCGAAGCTGTTCGTGACCAAGACGGTCTACGCCGCACTCTTCGTGCTCGTGATCGGGCTCTCCGGTTCGGTGTACCCGTTCCTGCCACGCCACATCAGCCTCGTGTCGGAGCTCACGATCGGCATTCCGGCGTTCATGCTGAGCTTCCGGGCCGCCGATGCCGCGAGCCGCCCCGGCTATCTCCGACGGGTCACGAGATTCGCCGCGCCGGCCGGGGTGGCGGCGTCCGTCGTCACCCTGTCGGCCTACTGGCTGGCGCGCGACCCGATCGGCACCGCGAGCCTCGACGAGGCACGAACCGCGTCGACGATCGCTCTCGTCGTGTTCGGGTTCTGGGTCCTGTTCGAGCTGATGCACCCGGCGGATCGACTCGACCTGTCGCTGCTGGTCGTCCTCGTGGCGGCCTTCGTCGTCAGCTTGGCCGTCGGGCCGATCCGCGACTTCTACCGGTTGGACTGGCCCCCGGTCGAGGTGCTCGCCTCGACCGCCCTCACGGTCGGCGTCGGCATCGTGATCGCGCAGACGGCGACGACGCTGCTCCGGCGCCGCTGAGCCGGCACGAGGCGGGTCACAGCAAACCGGCCGCCTTCGCGGCGGCGATCGCATCATCGCGCGACGACACGCCGAGCTTGCGGTAGATCTGGCGGTTGTAGGTCTTCACCGTGTTGAACGCCATGTGGAGCGCGTCGCCGAGCTCACGCTGTGTGAGGTCGCCGGGCAACATCCGCAACAGGGCGAGTTCGCGGTCGGTCAACCGCTCGACCGGTTCGACGAACGTCCGCTGTCGGGTCGGGGACTGTTGCAACCGCAACTGCCGCTTCGCCACCGAGAGCCGCGCTCCGAGGATCCCCGTCACGTCGAGCGGAGCGAGGTCCTGCTCGGCGACCGTCAGTAGTTCCT
>CAXAWD010000321.1:0-5013 GCA_963972325.1 uncultured Acidimicrobiaceae bacterium | reverse complement strand
ATGGCCGACGCCCTCGGACTCTCGCTGGTCGCCGAGGGCGTCGAGACCGCCGAACAAGAACGGCGCCTCGTCGAGCTCGGATGCGCGCTGCTGCAGGGCTACCGCTACTCCCGCCCTGTGCCGGCAATCGATCTGGGGCCGCTCTTGCTGGAGCGGAACCCGGATCGGCTCCCGCCCTGGACCGAGCCCCACAGACACTGACGCTCGGCGAGGTGGCGTCGCTGGCACCGGACGTCGCGCTCGTCCCGTCGGAGCGTACGAGTTCGGCGACGACCATCTTGCCGAGATCGGGGCGTGGTGACGCCGACGGTCAGGATCGACGGACGCGACCTGTTCTGGTGGGGAACCCGAACGCGGCAACGCTCGAACGACTCCGCCGACACCTCCGCGAAGCGCAGGGTCGCGAATCGGGCCGCCCGTCGCACGACTCGCCGCTGCCACCGACCACGCGCGGCCGACCCGATGGCCGGGAGACGTCTCGTGTTCGCAGCGCGCAGCAACGCGCTCGCTCAGGCGTCTCGACGGAGTACCAACAGCGCCGTGTCGTCGGTGACGGGCTCGCTCCCGACCATCGTCATCATGACCTCGCCGCACACCACCTCGGGGGCGTCGGCCCACACCGCGGACCGCAGCTTGTCGAGTTGGTCGTCCACGTGGCGGTGACGCCGCTCGTACAGCCCATCGGTGCAACACGCGACCGTCGTGCCGACGTCCAGACCGACGACGAACGTCTCGGGCGCATCGTCGATCGGCACGCCGATCGGAGGATTCGGATGGCACGACACGAACTCGGTCGGTCGGTCCGGCGACGCGACCAGCGGGCCCAGATGGCCGGCTGTCGCGATGGCGAGCGCCTGGCGGTCGGGCGAGATCGTCATGTACAACGCCGTGGCGAGCTGACCGGGTTCGAAATGGATGAACTTCCGGTTCAGCCGGTGGAGTGCCTCGCCGGGAGTCTCCGACTCGAGCGCGTACGAGCGGAGCGCGCTCCGAAGCCGGCCCATCACCACGGCAGCGTGCAGACCGGAGCCGGTGACATCTCCCATCACGATGCCCAAGCTGCCGTCGGGGAGTTCGAACACGTCGTACCAGTCCCCGCCGATCGCCTGCCCGGACGCCGGGATGAACCGGGTGGCGATGTCGATCCCGTCGACCTTCGGCGGGGTCGTCGGCACCAGGCTGCGTTGCAGCGCGCCGGCCGCGGTGCGGTCGGCGAGCGCCCGCTCGTCGTGCAGGAAGTCGGCGAGGTCGGCGCCGACTTCCTGCAGGACCTCGAGGTCGCGCTCACCGAACCGACGCGACACGAGCGAACCCACGTGGAGCACCCCGATCAACATGTCGTTCGCGATGAGCGGCACACCCGCCATCGACACGACGCCGCGCACCCAGATCAGGGGGTTGACCACGGCACCGGGGCCGACCTCGTCGACCACGACCGGGCGTCGTTCCGCAGCGATACGGCCCGAGAATCCGACGCCGATCGGGAGGTGGAAACCGTGAAGAACCTCTTCTTCGAGACCACGCGAGGCGACCGCGACGAGGTGCTCGTCGGATCGGTCGACCGTGAGCACCACGCCCGTGTCGACACCCAACTTCTCGATGACGGCATCCAACGCGTCGTCGACGGGCGAGCGCCTGGCAGCACCGACGACCCCGGCGTCGCCGTGCTCCGGGCGGTCGTCGATCGCGCGGTGATCGCCGCGCTTCGGCTGAGCGATCTCCGTCACCCGCGCAGGGTACCAGAGCGACAATTCGACCGCCGTCCGTGACACGACCGCGCTGCCACGTGTCGAGTCTTCCTGTCCCGGGCCCGGCGCCCGTAGGGTCGCCGGGATGCGGGCTCACTGGCGCCAATCTGCTCCCGGTCGGTACATCGACCTCGAATGGCGGAACGGAAGCATCTATATCGAGGACGGCCCCGATGCCTGGCCGAAGCGCGGTCATGAAGGCCACGGTGGCACGGTGTCGCTCCAGGACATCCGCCGCCGCGGCCGCGAGATGTTCGGCGACTACGACGGGTTGTACGAGCGTCTGCTCGACGACCTGGCGCCCGAGCTCGAGGTCAGTGATGCGCTGCACGGTGTCGTGGCGACGTTGGACGACGACCTGCATCCGCACAACACACCGTGTCGGTTCGCGTTCGACGGCAGCCGGGTCTACGTGTACCCGGCCACCGCCGAACCGAGCGAACACGTCACGACCACTTCGTCGGCGAGTCTGCTGATCACCGGCCCCTGCGAAGACGACACCGGCGGCACCCCGGCGTGGTGGACCCGCGTCCACGGAACGGTCCACGTGGTGGACGACCCCGAATGGGAACTCGAACGGGCAGCCGCGCTGCGCGCGGAGAAGTACGGCGACGTCGGAGCAACCGCCTCCGACGACACGGCCGACGTACCGACCATCAAGATCGACATCGACCGGTGGGTCTCCCACCAGAACAGTGCGCCATGAACAGTCTCACCGACAACCCGAACCTCACCCAGCTCCTCGACGAACTGCATGCGGCCAGCGACGCCCAGCTCGGGCCGATCGGCGAGTTCCTCGGAGACGGCGACGACCGTCGACCGACCGGATTCGAACCGGACGGCAGCCCCGACCGCACGTTCTGGCACGACAAGCTCGTCGCCATCGACGCCGACAAGGCACGCTTCGTCTACCAGATCGCCCGATCGATCGACGCCCACCACATCCTCGAAGCCGGGACGTCCCACGGAGTGTCCACCCTCTACCTCGCGGCGGCGATCCACGACAACGGTGGCGGTGACGTGACCACGTTCGAACACGAAGCCCACAAGGCCGACATCGCACGCGCCCACCTCGAACAGGTCGACCTCGACCGGTACGTCAGCATCGAGGTCGGCGACATCCGAACCACCCTCGCCGACCACGAGGGTTCCGTCGACCTGCTCCTGCTCGACATCTGGGCGCCGATCGCCGGGGAGGTCCTCGGCCTCGCACACCGCCACCTTCGCCCGGGCGCCGTCGTGATCGCCGACAACATCGACAGTCGAGCGTCGCTCTACCGCGACCTCGTCGAGCGACTCGACGACCCCGAGTTCGGATACGGCAGGGTGACGGTCCCGTTCGACGGCGGTCTCGCTTTCGCCGTCAAGCACTGAGCGATGATCAGTTCCGGATCCACGTGAGCGTGATGCCGACCGGAATGCTCATCAGCAGCACACCCAGCAATGCGCGAAACGACCAGAGCAGGAGCCGGCTCGGGTGAGAGGACGCGCCGACAGCGAACGCCGACATGGCGAGCGCGGCCGCGAGCAGCGCGCTGCCGGCCGTCACGATGGTCGGGCTCGACACCAGTGTTCCGGCGATGACGGTCAGGCCGGCGACGTTCCACGCGGCACACTCCGCCACGATGAACCCGACGGATCGGGCGGTCGGCGCGAGGTGCGCCTGACCGGCGGCAGCACCGACCTGGGCGACCCCGGCCACGAGCACCAGGAATGCCGCAACCCACGAGCCGTGCGCCCAGTCGGTCGGCCCGGACACCGCGGCGACCAGGCCACCCGCCACGATCGACAGCGCGCCGGCGACGAACAGCGGCAGGTGTCCCACCCATCGCGACGCAGCTGACGACCCGACCATGTGGCTCAGAGCAACCCGAGTTGGAGGCGTGCCGCCTCGGACATGCGGTCCATGCCCCACGGTGGCGACCAGACCAGCGTCACATCGACTTCGTCGACGCCGGGAACCGCTTCCACTGCGCGAAGCGCGTCGGCGCGCAGCACATCACCCATGCCGCAGCCGGGTGCGGTCATCGTCATGTCGATCTCGACCCGCCGTGTGCCATCGTCGCGGCGAACCTCCTCGCACCGATACACGAGCCCGAGCTCGACGATGCTGACCGGGATCTCCGGGTCGTAGACCGTTTGCAGCGCGTCGACCACCTGGCCGATTTCGAACGGCCCGGTCGCCACGTTGTCATCGTCCCCGACCGGCTCGAGACCCAGAGCGTCGGCATCGGCACCGTCGATCCGCAGCAGCGAACCCATCTCGGTACGCACGGTGATGCTGCCGCCGAGCCGCTGCACCACCTGGACGCGCCCACCGGTGTCGAGCACGACCTGTTCGCCGTAGGGAACGGTGGTCGCCGTGCAGCTCCGGCTCAGCTCGATCGGGTCCCAGCGACTCATGGCCGCTCCCCCGCCGCCGGCGCCCCACCGGGCAGGAGCAGCGCGGCGACGTGGGCGCGCACGACGTCGTGCGTGATGGTGTCGGTGATGCCGCCGATGAACGCGTCGATGAGCATCGTTCGCGCCCGGGCCAGGGGCACCCCGCGGCTGCGCAGGTAGAACAGCGCCTCGTCGTCGAGTCGACCGACGGTGGCGCCGTGGGTGCAGCGCACGTCGTCGGCGAGGATCTGCAACCACGGGCGAGTGTCGGCTTCGGCGTCCGGCGTCAACACCAGGTTCCGGTTCGATTGGTTGGCATCGGTGTCGACGGTGCCCGGCCGGACGATGATCTCGCCGCTGAACGAGCCGCGGCCGTGGTCGTCGACGACCCCGGCGAACCGCTGATCGCTCGAACAGTGCGAGGCCGCGTGGTCGACGGTGACGACCGTGTCGTGACGCTGGCTCCGAGCGGCCAGGTCGAGACCGCTCAGCTCCGCGACGGCGTCGGGGGCGCCGAGGTGGACATCGATCGCGTTTCGGGCGAGGTCACCCCCGACCGTGATCGATGCAGCCCGCAACCGGGAATCCGAACCCTGCTCGACCCGCGTGTGGCCGACGTGCGTGGCGGCAGCGGCTTCGACCTGCACCCGACAATGGTCGAGTGCCGCGCCGTCGCCGACGTGGATGACCGTCGCGGCGTTCGTGACCGTGGCCCCGGCGAGTCCGCAGTACGTCTCGACGACGGCGAGGCGACCACCGGCACCGACGTCGATGATCGTGCGTGGGTGCGAAATGCTGCTCGTATCGCCGTCGACGTGGTCGGGCGCCGCGACGTGGACGACGTGCACCGGCGCGTCGAGCCGGGCTGCCCCGTCGGCGATCA
>CAXAWD010000320.1:0-5032 GCA_963972325.1 uncultured Acidimicrobiaceae bacterium | reverse complement strand
TCGTCAGCCGCCGACGCTGGCCCAAGGACGCCGACCCCGCCCCGGCGATCGGCGTCCCCCCACCCAAGAAGAAAGCCGCCGCCCCGGCTTGAACGGACGCCAGGGTCCCGGTGTTGGCTACGGTCCCGTCATGCGCGCGGCCGACGTCGATCTGAACCTCCTCGTGATTCTCGATGCGCTCATCACCGAGCGGAACGTGACGCGCGCCGCGCGCCGCCTCGGGTCGACCCAACCGACGTGCAGCAGAGCACTGGGACGATTGCGCCACATCTTCGGTGACCCGTTGTTCATTCGCGTGGGGCACGACATGCAGCCCACACCGATGGCAGAGATGCTGGCTCCGCAGGTGCGCGAACTCGTCGCTATGGCGGACCGGGCTCTCAACGCAAGCCTCGAGTTCGATCCGTCGATCGGAGAACGCTCCTTCGTCATCTCGTGCTCTGATTACCTCACGTTTGTGTTGATGGCCCCAGTGGTACGGCGTCTCCGCAACGAGGCGCCTCGGGTCCAGCTGCACCTGTTGCCGTATCAGGTCGAGGTCTTTGCACTCTTGCGGCGTGGAGACGTCGACTTCGTCATCGAGCCCGCCTCGTTTCGGGACCTCGATGGTCTTCGTTCGGTCGAACTGTTCCGAGATCGATGGCAGTTGGCGATGTGGGAGCAGTCCGAACTCGCCCAATCAGAGGTGAGCATGGAGCAACTCGCGAGTGTTCCGTATCTGACCTACACCCTCGGGCTGGAGCGGGTGCCGAACCTGGCAGATCGAGCGCTTCACGAGCAGGGAACTCGACCAACGGCGATGGTGTCCACCGGCAACTTCTCGCTCCTACCGGCTCTGCTCGAGGGGACCGACATGGTGAGTCTGATGGCGGAGAGGGGAGCGCGGATGCTCGCCGAGCAACACGACCTCATCATCCGCGATCCACCGGTGCCGATTCCGGAGATCGTGCAGACGCTGCACTGGAACAAGCGCAACGAGGAGGACCCAGCGCACGGCTGGATGCGGGAACTGCTGATCGAAGTCGCCACGGCAGTCTGACTCAGGATCAGGCAGAGGGCTCGGTTGGTAGCGACATTGCTGCCGTGGCTACGAGTCGCGTCGTCGCTGACTCTTCGTGCGAACACGCCTTCTCATGTGGGCCGGTCTGCGCCGCGGGCGCGCCCATGGCTGTCGATCCGAGTGAAGCATGCGGGTCTCCCCGCAGCGGCCCCCTGGCCGCAGTCGTCGTTGGTGGAGTAACCGGTGGAGTAACGCTGAGGATTCATCAAAGTTTCCCCGCGAAGTACCTGGTCATTGCGGCGCATGGGCTGAAGAACTGTGATGATCGTGCAGGGTTCGATTCTCGACAATCGAACCCAGAGCGCTCCCTGGCGATACTTCCCGGCTGCACGTTTACCCTGGTGAGCAGCATCACGGCCCGGCGAAATGATGTCAGTACGTGTGGCGAACATGTGTTCGCTCGTGGAGCTGGGGGGAATCGAACCCCCGTCCAACAGTCTGAGAACGGACCCGATACGACCATTCCCGACTTCACACCTACGCAGGTGTGCCGGCGGGTCGGCTGCTCATCCGTCACCGAAGTTCAGGGTGAGCCACGAATCGTCTTTCCGAATCGTCAGCGGTCTTTCTCGCCGTCAGCAGTCTTTCCTGCCGTCATCCCTCACTTCTGTTGCCGGGCTGTGATGGATTGGCCCCGTGCGGCATTGCTGCTCACGATGACTCTCTACTCATCTGAAATGAATCAGGCGGCGAGAGCGAACTGCTCATCGGCAATTCTTGTGGTTGCCCCGTTTAGCGAGTCTGAGCAACTCGGGTCGCAAACCCGCCCAACAGTTCTGATGTCGAAACCAGTCAGCCCCGAGATCGTTCCTGGAACGGTATGTAGAGGTCCAGTCTACGGCCGCACCCGGTGTTCCGGCGATCGGGTTCCGACCCCACCGGCTCGCCCGACCGCTGCCGACCGGTTCAATCGTCGACGAAGAGCAGCGCCGGGGTCTCCAGGAGCGTCTTGATCCGCTGGACGAACGTGGCTGCGTCCCAACCGTCGACCATCCGGTGATCGAAACTCGACGACAGGTTCAGCACCTGTCGGGGTTCGAACCGGTCGCCCTGCCACACCGGGCGCGTCTCGATCTTGTTGACCCCGACGATCGCGACCTCGGGGGCGTTCAGGAGCGGGGTCGTCGTCACCCCGCCGATGGCTCCGAGCGACGTGATCGAGATCGTGGAACCCGACAGCTCGTCACGCGTCGCCGACCCGTTGCGGGCGGCTTCGGTGACCCGGGCGATCTCGGCGGCGAGGTCGCGGAGACGCCGTGCCTCGGCGTGGCGCACGACCGGGACCAGCAACCCGCCATCGGTCTGTGTGGCGATCCCGATGTGCACCCCGTCGAACCGGGTGAGCACCTGTTCGGCATGGTCGTAGTGGGCATTGATCGTCGGCTGCTCCGAGCACGCGATCGAGATCGCGACCGCGATGAACGGCAGCATCGTCAGGCGGGCGGCGCCGTGCTGCTCACCCTGCCGGTTGAGTTCGGCCCGCAGGCGTTCGAGCTCGGTCACGTCGACCGACTCGACGTACGTGATGTGCGGGATCTCCGTCCACGCCGCCGTCAGCCGCTCGGCGATCCGGCGACGGATACCGCGCACCGGTTCGGGATGCCCGTCGTCGGCGCCGGTGCCCGCGTCTCGGACGCGGCCGGCCGACCCACCGGCGAGCAGCCGGTCGAGGTCGGCGTGTACGACACGACCGTCCGGGCCGGTCGCCGGCACCGAACCGAGGTCGATCCCGAGCTCACGCGCACGACGCCGAACGGCGGGTGCGGCCGATGCGCGAGCGCCGGCAGACCGGCCCGACGGCGCCGGCTGGGGAGCGGGCGGTTCGGACGCCGACCCCGAACCGTGGTCGGGCGCATCGGTGGGAAGAACCGGCGGGTCGAGCGGTGTGCCGGTGCCAGCGGCGCCCGACTCGTCGCCCGCCGCAGTCCCGGAATCGGCAACGGCATCGACGTCGGCGTCGGGTTCGTCGGGCGATGCGTCGCCGGTGTCGATCTCGACCAGATCGCTGCCGACGGCGAGCACGTCACCCGGCTCGCCGTGCAACTCGGTCACCACGCCCGACACGGGGCACGACACCTCGACCGTCGCCTTGTCGGTCAACACCTCGGCCAACGCCGAATCGGGCGTGACCTCGTCGCCGACGGCCACCAGCCACTCGACCAACTCGGCCTCGGCGACACCCTCGCCGACATCGGGCAGCTTCATCGTGAACGTCACGCGTCCAGCACCTCCCGCATCGCCCGGCCCACACGTTCGGGGCCCGGGAAGTACGACCACTCCAGCGCGTGGGGGTACGGCGTGTCCCAGCCGCCCACCCGCCTGATCGGCGCCTCGAGGTCGTAGAAGCAGCGCTCCTGCACGGTCGATGCCAGCTCGGCGCCGAACCCGGATGTCGTCGTGGCCTCGTGCACCACCACGCAACGACCGGTCTTCGTCACCGACTCGACGATCGTGTCGAAATCGAGCGGCACCAACGTGCGCAGATCGATGATCTCGGCGTCGATCTCCTGCTCGGCTGCGGCCGTCTCGGCCACGTGGACGAGCGTGCCGTACGTCAGCACCGTCAGGTCGTCGCCGGGCCGATGGACACGGGCCGTGCCGAGCTCGACCCGGTAGTGCCCCTCGGGCACGTCGCCGAGCGGGTGCTGCGACCACGGCACGATCGCCCGGTCGTGGTGCCCGTCGAACGGGCCGTTGTACACCCGCTTCGGTTCGAGGAACACGACCGGGTCCTCGTCCTCGATCGCGGCGATCAGCAACCCTTTCGCGTCGTACGGGTTCGACACCACCACGGTCGTCAGACCGGCCACGTGCGTGAACAGGGCCTCCGGGCTCTGCGAATGCGTCTGACCGCCGTAGATCCCACCACCGGTCGGCATCCGCACGACGAGCGGCGCCGAGAAGTCACCGGCGGAACGGTGCCGGAGCCGGGCGGCCTCCGACACGATCTGGTCGTACGCCGGGTACATGTAGTCGGCGAACTGGATCTCCACACACGGCCGCAGCCCGTAGGCCGCCATCCCGACCGCTGCACCGACGATGCCCGACTCGCTGATCGGCGCGTCGAAACACCGGGTTCGACCGAACCGCTCCTGGAGCCCCTGCGTGCAGCGGAACACACCGCCGAAGTACCCGACGTCCTCACCGAACACGACGACCCGGTCGTCGCGTTCCATCGCCACGACGTGGGCGTCGCGGATCGCCTCGATCATCGTCATCGACGTCATGGCGCCACCGCCCGACACCAGGGGTGAACGACCGCCACGCTCATTGCTGCGACCTCGCCCGATCGCGCTGCTCGACCAGATGTCGGGGCAACTCGTGGAACACGTCGTCGAACATCGTGTCGGGGCCCGGCACGTCACCGCTCTTCAACGAACCGTTGGCCATGGCCTCGGCGAACGCCTCGTCGACGAGGCCGGTGACCTCGGCGAGCAGCGCGGCGTCGCGGTCGTCGTCCCACTCGCCGGAGGTCACCAGGTGCCGGCGCAATCGGTCGATCGGGTCGCCGAGCGGGAACGACTCGGCCTCGTGGTCGGGGCGGTACACCGACGGGTCGTCGGACGTCGAATGGGCGCCTCGGCGCAGGGTGATCCATTCGACGAGCGTCGGGCCGAGGTTGGCCCGGGCCCGCTCGGCCGCCCACTGCGTCGCTGCGTACGCGGCGAGGTAGTCGTTGCCGTCGACGCGGATCGCCGGGATGCTGAACCCGTAGCCCCGGTCGGCGAACGTGGCCGACGCCCCACGGGCGAAGTCTTCCGGTGTCGAGATCGCCCAGTGGTTGTTGACGATGTTGAGGATGACGGGCGCCTGGTAGGTCGACGCGAACACAAGGGCGGAATGGAAGTCCGACTCGGCCGTCGACCCCTCGCCGATCCAGGCCGACGCTATCTCGGTGCCGGCTCGCATCGCCGACGCCATCGCCCAGCCGACCGCCTGCGGGTACTGCGTGGCGAGGTTGCCCGAGATCGA
>CAXAWD010000319.1:0-5037 GCA_963972325.1 uncultured Acidimicrobiaceae bacterium | reverse complement strand
GACGGAGAACACCAACACCGACACCGCCGTCACGAGCACGGCGAACTCGAGCACGGCGTTTCCTCTGTCGGTGGTGGGTTCGGACACGACGGGACCGTCCCCCTCCGGGATGGCCCCCAAACGCGGAAACGCAGGGAGTTCCCTCAAGATTGCGTCTGGACGATCACCCGTCCGACGCCGGCCCCGGCAGTTGCGTCGGGCAGCGTCAGGGGCGGTGCTGCCGAACGGCCCGAACCGCTTCGTCGGTGGCTGCCGAGTAGCCGCCGCCGAACTTGATCGCGTGCACCATGAGCGGTGCCAGTTGGTGCAGCGGGATCCGGTCTCGCCACCCGTCGGCGAGCGGGAACTCCTCGTCGTAAGCCGTGAACGCCTCGTCGCCGAAGCCGCCGAACAGCTGCATCATCGCCAGGTCGAACTCGCGATGACCGCCGTGTGCCGCCGGGTCGATGAGCCACGACCGACCGGTCGGGTCGACCAGGCGGTTGCCCGCCCAGAGGTCGCCGTGCAGCCGGGCGGCCGGCTCGGGAGGGCCGCCGAGGTCGTCGAGGTCGTCGGCGA
Organism: uncultured Acidimicrobiaceae bacterium; assembly: GCA_963972325.1. GTDB lineage: Bacteria > Actinomycetota > Acidimicrobiia > Acidimicrobiales > Ilumatobacteraceae > Ilumatobacter. Next base: position 4,479 of record CAXAWD010000319.1, on the reverse strand, counting down.
TCCGGCCGATCTCCGTGAGCGTGACCGTCGACAGCGCGTCCGTGGCCTCGGCGATCCGCATCAGCGGCCGAAGCCGCTGTGTCGAGAAGAACTCGGCCCACGTCGCACACGGCTCGTTGGGCAGAGCACGGCTGCCGGTGGTGCGACGGTCGGCCCGCCCGAAATGGGGTGATCCCACTCGGTGGAGACGGGCGAGATCGCGACCGAATGCGGCCTCGGAGTGCGTGGTCGGCCGGCCCGAGCCGTCGATCCACCCGAGCGCCAGATGCGGTGGCGTGTGTCGATCGCCGTCGGAGACCGACAGCACGTCGGGTACCGGTACGGCCGCCGCCGAACCCAGCCACGCCAACCCGGTGGCCTCGGTGGTGAAGAAGTGCTCGGGTGGGTCGCGATGGGTCTTGACGAAAACGGTCCGGTCGTCGGCCAACTCGAAGCGGAACGCTTCGGCGACGTCGCCGCCGCCGACGCGGGCGGTCGAGACGACGACGGCGTCGAGCGCGCGGGCGATCGCTCCGACGAGCTCGACCGGCTCACCCACGGGTCATCATCCCGGCGACGTCGTCAGCGGGGGCGGACCATGACAGCTCGCGACGAGCGTCCGGTGCCCTGCTCGTGCGGGTGGTGTGTTGCATCCGATCCTCTCGTCGCGGCATCGACCGTCGATGCCGCTCCGAGTGTGGCACGAGCGAACGGTCGCGTGGGGAGGCGTTCGGGCGTGGCCGGGAAGTCGATCTGAACCGGCGATCGATCGCTGTTCTACGATGTCGACCATGAGCGACGAACATCACGACACCATCGATGCACTCATGGCGGAGCATCGGAAGTTTCCGCCGTCCGAGGCCTTCAAGGCGAATGCGCTGGTACGTGACACGTCGATGTACGACGAGGCTGCACGGGACGACGAGGGCTTCTGGGCTCGGCAGGCGAGCGATCTGCTGCGCTGGACCAAGGACTGGGACACGATTCTCGACTGGCAGCTCCCCGACGCCAAGTGGTTCGTCGGTGGCGAACTCAACGTCGCCGACAACTGCCTCGACCGTCACGTCGAATCGGGTCTCGGTGAGCGTGTCGCGATCCACTGGGAGGGTGAGCCGGGCGACACGCGCACGATCACATATGCCGACCTGCTCGACGAGGTGTCGAAGTTCGCGAACGTCCTGAAGGGGCTCGGCGTCGACAAGGGCGACCGCGTCATGATCTACATGCCGATGATCCCCGAGGCGGCCGTTGCGATGCTCGCCTGCGCGCGCATCGGCGCACCGCACAGCGTCGTCTTCGGCGGGTTCTCGGCCCAGTCGTTGGCCGACCGTATCGACGACGCCGATGCGAAGGTGGTCGTCACCGCCGACGGCGGCTACCGGCGCGGCGAGGTGTTCCCGCTCAAGCCGGCGTGCGACGAGGCCGTCGGCAACACGTCGACGATCGAGCACGTGGTGGTCGTCAAGCGTGGCGGCAACGACGTCACGATGGTCGACGGGCGCGATCTCTGGTACCACGAGCTGATGGACGGCGCGTCGGCCGATTGCCCGGCGGAACCGATGAACTCGGAGGACCTGTTGTTCCTGCTGTACACCAGCGGCACCACCGGCAAGCCGAAGGGCATCATGCACACGATGGGCGGTTACCTGACCCACGTGGCGTACACACACAAGTACGTGTTCGACCTCAAGCCGGAGTCCGACGTGTTCTGGTGCACCGCCGACGTGGGCTGGATCACCGGCCACAGCTACATCGTGTACGGGCCGCTCGCCAACGGGTGCACGCAGGTGATGTACGAGGGCGTTCCCAACTATCCGGCCAACGATCGGTTCTGGGACCTCATCGAGAAGTACGGGGTGACGAAGTTCTACACCGCGCCCACGGCGATCCGGACCTTCATGAAGTGGGGCGCCGAGGAGCCGGCGAAGCACGACCTGTCGTCGTTGCAGTTGCTCGGTACGGTCGGCGAGCCGATCAACCCCGAGGCGTGGATGTGGTACCACGAGCACATCGGTGGCGGGAACTGCCCGATCGTCGACACGTGGTGGCAGACCGAGACCGGGGGCATCATGATCAGCCCACTGCCGGGCGCACCCGCCACCAAGCCGGGTTCCGCCACGTTCCCCTTGCCGGGCGTGACCGCCGAGCTCGTCGACGACGACGCCAACCCGGTGACCAACGGAGGCGGCTATCTCACGCTGACGCGGCCGTGGCCGGGGATGCTGCGTGGCATCTGGGGCGACCCGGAGCGATTCCGCGACACGTATTGGTCACGTTTCGAGGGCCGCTACTTCGCGGGTGACGGCGCCAAACTCGACGACGAGGGCTATCTCTGGCTGCTCGGTCGCGTCGATGACGTGATGAACGTGTCGGGGCACCGCATCTCCACCACCGAGGTGGAGTCGGCGCTCGTGTCGCACCCGGCGGTGGCCGAAGCAGCCGTGGTGGGCGCGACCGACGCCACCACCGGGCAGGCCGTGTTCGCGTACGTCATCCTCCGGGGTGGCGCCGAGGCGACGGTGGCCGAACTCCGCGACCACGTCGCTCATGAGATCGGCGCGATCGCGAAGCCGAAGGCGATCTTCGTGACCCCCGACCTGCCCAAGACCCGGTCCGGCAAGATCATGCGCCGCCTGCTGCGCGATGTGGCGGAAGGACGCAACATCGGCGACACCACGACACTCGCCGATGCCTCGATCGTCGACGAACTCCAACATCGAGCGGCCGGCGGTGGGGATGAGTGACGACGACCCGGCGGGAGCGGGTGAGTCCGGTGCCGAAGGCGGTGGGCGGTCGTCGGTCGATCCCCCCGGTCTCAAGGACCGGCTGGGATATGCCGATGACACTGACGTGCAAGAAGGACTCGCAGGACTTCCTCGTCTGACCTGGGACGCGGTGACCGACGCCGGCGGCGCGCCCGTCGACGCCGGCCCGGACACAGCCGCGGGTTCGTCGAACGGCGACTCGTCGTTCCAGTTCGATCTCGGCGGTGCGCTCGCCCGCCTCGCCGGTGACGACGAGCCGGCACCGCCGCCGAGCGCGCCCGAGGCCGAGCCGCCCCCGGCAGCGCCGCCCATGACGACGTCGCCCACGGTGCGCGCCGACTCGCCGACCCCGTCCGCCGCGGCACCGCCGCCGCCTCCGCCCGCACCGCCTGCTGTCGAGCCGCCGGTGCAACGCGACCCGATGTCGTTCGAGACGCCGACGCCGTCGCCGCCACCTCCGCCTGCTCCGGCGCCGTCACCGACGACGCGTCCGATCGAGCCGATGACGTACCAGCCGATCGTGTCGGAACCGCCGCCTGCGGCTGCTCCGCCTGTGGCTGCTCCGCCCAGTGCACCGACGCCGGCAGACTCGCAGCAGCCGAGTGAGTATCCGCGTCGTGTCCCGGGAACCCATCTCGAATCGCAGATGCGGTCCCAGCCGGCAACCATGCCCGAGATCCGCGAGGCCACGCCGTCGGATGCCCCGCCGAGCCACCCGGGTCGGATCTCGGTGTTCGACGACGTGCAGGGCGGTGCCGCCCCCACGTTGCCGAGCACCGCCGCCACCTTGCCGTCCGCAGCGCCGACGCTGCCCGCCTCGACCCCTGCGGCCGCGCCGACCATGCCGGCCGCCCGTCCGTCACCCGCTCCAGGGGGCGCGGCGATGCCGATCCTGCCGGCCTCGAACCCGGCGGCGCCGGCTCCCGTCGCGGAGTCGCCGAGCGCGTCGGTGACCACGCCCGACATCACCGCGCTGCGCTCCGCTCAGCTCAGAGCGAACAAGCAGCAACGGCAGGGCAAGATGCTCGGTCGCTCGCTGCTGGCCTTCGTGGTCATCGCGGGACTGATCGCCGGAGCCCTGGTCTTCGGTCGCTCGTTGCTCTTCGACACCGAATGGGACGCGCAGTTGACCCCGATCGTGAACGAGATCGAGGCCGAGCGCGGTTCGTTCGACCACGCCGTCCCGATCGTCCGGGTTCCGGCCGCGGAGTTCGGACAGCGATTGCTGGATGCCACGATCGGCGACGAATGGGTCGAGCGCGTGCCCGAGTGGCGGGCCTTGGGGATCGCAGCCGGTTCGTCCGACGCTTCGTCGGTCGGTGCTGCGCTCGCGGCGTCGACCACCGCGGTGTACGACCCGATCGGCGACCAGATCGTCCAGCTCGAAGGTATCGACCCGTCCGACGGTGCCGCCGACCTCCGCCGTGCGCTCGAACGAGCCTTCGTCGCTCAGTCCGACGTCGGAATCGAGGCCGCCGACGACGTGGACGACGGCGAGACCGTCGATGCCGATACCGATACCGATACCGATACCGGCGACACCGGCGCGACCGAGTCGACTTCCACGGACGGGCTGGTGGGCGTGTCATCGCTCGAGACGATCGCCGTCCGGGCCGCCGACGAAGCACTCGTGTCGGGTGCTTCCGTCGGGTTCGTCGACGGCGCCGACTCCAACCTGCCGCTCCCGATCGCCTATGAGTTCGCCGCCGTCGATGCACTCGGGGATTCGATCCTC
>CAXAWD010000318.1:0-5040 GCA_963972325.1 uncultured Acidimicrobiaceae bacterium | reverse complement strand
GAATCAGCAAGCTGAGTTGATGTTGGTGCGGGTGGGGTCGTTCGACGTGGTCTGACGTTGCTGGTGGCTCGGTCCGCTGGCCGGTTTTCGTGTCGCCGCTCACAGCCCAAAGGCTGTTCGGGCTCACCGCGCCTTGCCGGCGAACGATCTGACTCGGAATCAGCAAGCTGAGTTGATGTTGGTGCGGGTGGGGTCGTTCGACGTGGTCTGATGTTGCTGGTGGCTCGGTCCGCTGGCCGGTTTTCGTGTCGCCGCTCGTTGCCATCAGGCAACTCGGGCTCACTGCGCCTTGCCGGCGAACGATCAGGCCCGGACCTCGGTGAGCAGATCGCTCTGGCGTGGTCCGAGGCGGTGTCGCGATCTTGGGACTCCGCGTCCTGGTTTCGCGACACGGTCCGGCGTGGTCCGAGGCGGTGTCGCGATCTTGGGATTCTGGGTCCTGGTTTCGCGACACGGTCCGGCGTGGTCTGGCGGGGTGGGGGTGTGTCGCGTTCTGGGGACTTCGGGTCCTGGTTTCGCGACACGGTCCGGCGTGGTCTGGCCCGGTTGGGGGTGTGTCGCGTTCTGGGGACTCCGGGTCCTGGTTTCGCGACACGGTGGGTTGCGCTGCTGAGCGTGTCGCGGACCGGGGATTTCCGGTCCTGCAATCGCGACACGGGCCGGCGGGGTGCGTCGTTCGGTGTGACACCTTCGTGCGAGGCTGTGCGGATGGGTGGTCGGAGACGGTTGTCGAACGCGCAGGCGCGCCGGGTCGCGCTCGGCGCGCAGGGGTTCGCCGACAAACGACCCACCGGCCGCGTCGACCGGCGCCACCTCCGCAAGGTGCTCGACCGGATGGGGCTCATCCAGATCGACTCGGTGAACGTGCTCGTCCGCAGCCAGGAGCTCCCGCTGTTCGCCCGCCTCGGCCCGCACCCGCGCACGCTGATCCACGACGCCACCGCAGCCGGAGAGCTGTTCGAATACTGGGTCCACGAGGCGAGCCACGTACCCACCGACCACCACCATCTGTACCGCTGGTCGATGGAGTCACCTCGTCGCTGGGGCAGTTTTCGTCGCTTCAGCGAGGAGCGCGCCGACTTCATCGAAGAGGTGTACGAGATCGTGCGCGAGCGCGGTCCGATCGTCGCCGGAGAACTCAGCCGCCGCGAGGAGAAGAAGGGGCCCTGGTGGGACTACGACGACGCCAAGGTGGCACTCGAGGTCCTGTTCGACCACGGGCGGGTCGCCGCGGTTCGGCGTCCCAACGACTTCGCCCGGCTGTACGACATCGCCGAGCGGGTGATCCCGGCCGACGTGCTCGCCCGCCCCACCCCGCCCGAGCCTGAGGCGCGCAAGCAGTTGCTGGTCAACGCCGCGAAACACCACGGCGTCGGCACGGTCGCCGATCTGGCCGACTACCACCGGCACACGCACTGCAAACCGCTCGTCGCCGAACTGGTCGAGGAGGGACGGTTGGTCGAGGTCGACGTCGAGGGCTGGAAACAGCCCGGCTACCTGCACCCCGATGCGACGATCCCGCGTCGGATCGACGCCTGTGCGCTGCTCAGTCCGTTCGACCCGGTCGTGTGGAACCGCGACCGCACCGAACGGCTCTTCGACTTCCACTACCGGATCGAGATCTACGTGCCGAAACCGAAACGGCGGTACGGCTACTACGTCCTGCCGATCCTGCTCGGCGACCGCCTCGTCGGCCGGGTCGACCTCAAGGCAGATCGGGCCGATCGTGCCCTGCTGGTGCAGAGCGCGTGGCGCGAACCCGGCATCGACGACGACGTCGTCGAGCCGATCGCGGCCGAGCTCGCCTCGATGGCCGGATGGCTCGGCCTCGAACGGATCGAGGTCGCACGGGTCGGTGACCTCAGTGATGCGTTGCGGCGGGCGGCGCCTGCAATGCCCATCGAAGCGTCCGGGTGATCGCTTCGCCGGCCGGGCGCACCACCACGGCCTCGGCCACCGGGAGCCACGGCACGGCGAGCGGACGCCGGGCCCACCTCGGCAACAACCCGACCGCGCTCGCCGCCAGCACTCCGTACGGTGCCCGCGCCGCGAGCGACATCGGCGGCTGCCACAGCAGATAGCGCGCCACGTCGCGCACCTGGCGCGTGCCGCTGAGCTCGCGCCGGTACGACCGGATCTGATCGCGCAGCGACCGAACCGACTCCGGCGGTGCCGGCACGCCGAGGGCCCGGGCGACCACGGCCATCTGGGCGACGTACTCGTCGGCGTCGGTATCGCTCAGTTCCTCGGCGCCGTAGCGGCGGTACGCCGCGAGGAAGCTGTCGACCTCGGCCACGTGCACCCACCTCAACAGGTGCGGATCGTTGGCGGCGTACGCACGGCCGTCGGGAGCGACGCCCACCACGTGCTCGTGCACGGCGCGCACCCGGGCGACCGCCTGTTCCGCGTGTTCGGCCGAACCGAACGTGGTCGCCGCCATGAACCGGGCGGTGCGCTGCAGGCGGCCCCACGGGTCGGTGCGATAGTCGCTGTGGTCGGCAACCCCGGCCATCGCCAGCGGATGGAGCGACTGGAGCAGCAAGGCCCGCAATCCCCCGATGAACATCGCACTGTCGGCATGGACCCGGCGGATCACGGCATCGTCGTCGAACCAGTGCTCGGCGGCGGCGGTGTGGATTCCGGCGTGGCGCTCGGCGGCATCGGGCCCGACCACCCGGCCGCGGACCTGCTCGGCGATCCACACCCGGACGTCGTCGCTCGTCGCCATCCCAGCATGGTGACACGCGACAACTACGCTCGCTGGTCGTGCCGTCGGATTCGCCGTTTCCCATCGATTCGTCCGATCACGACGATGACCTCGCCGAGATCCCCGAGGGCGTTGCCGCCCGTGGCGCGGTCGACCTCCGAACCCCCGACCACCAGCGGATCCCTGGGTGGGTGGTGCGAGCGATCGCCCTGTTCTGGGTCGGCTACATCGCGGTCGCCGTACTCGGTCGGGTCTGGGACCGGCTCGCCGGCCTCGGTCTGCTGTTGTTGATCTCGTTGTTCCTGGCGCTCGCGATCGAGCCGGGCGTCAACCGCCTGCACCGCAACCGCGGGTGGCGGCGTGGGAGCGCCACGGCGCTGATCCTGTTCGGTGTGTTGTTCGCCGCCGGCGTGTTCGTGGGTGCGATCGGCACGCTGGTCGGCACGCAGATCGCCGATCTGTTGCAGAACTCCGAGACCTACATCCGCGACACGGTCGACACCGTCAACGACACGTTCGGCACCTCGCTCGACCCGCAGGAGGTCGTCGACGAGTTCAACCGCGACGACGGTCCCGTCCAGCGGTTCATCGACAGCCAGCAGGACAACGTCGTCCAGCTCTCGCTCCAGGCGCTCAGCGGGATGCTGGCAGCACTGTCGATCCTGCTGTTCACCTACTACCTGGTCGCCGACGGTCCCCGGCTCAGACGTTCGATCTGCAGCCGACTCCGCCCCGATCGGCAACGCCAGGTGCTTGCGGCATGGGAGCTGGCGATCACCAAGACCGGCGGCTACCTGTACTCCCGGGCGCTCCTCGCGTTGCTCTCGGCGCTCTTCCACTGGATCGTGTTCGAGTCGGCCGGCATCCAGGCACCGATCCCGCTGGCGCTCTGGGTCGGGCTCGTCAGCCAGTTCCTCCCGGTCGTCGGTACGTACATCGCCGGCCTGTTGCCGGTGCTGATCACGTTCCTCGACGACCCGATCAAGGCGGCGGTGGTGCTCGGGTTCATCATCGTCTATCAGCAGATCGAGAACTACTTCTTCGCCCCACGCATCACTGCCCGCACGATGGAACTGCATCCGGCGGTGGCCTTCGGTGCCGCGCTCGCCGGTTTCTCGCTCCTCGGAGCCGCCGGTGCTCTGCTCGCGCTGCCGGCGGCGGCCATGATGCAGGCGATCGTCGGCGAGTGGGGTGAGCGCCACGATGTGGTCGACAACGCGCTCGTCGAGCTCGGTGGGCCGGTCCATCGTCGGATCGAGCCTCACGACGTCCATGGCCCAGGCCACGACGTTCACGGACGGGACGAACACGGCGGGGCCCCCGGCGATGGGTGAGCCCGGGGCGGCCGGTTCCGGCCGAGACGATGCGGGCCGGTGCGGGTCCGATGTGGTCGCGATCACCGACCGTTCGGGTTGGGACGAGAGCCGGCACCACGGCGTGGTCGTCGCCGTCGACCGAGACGGCACCGTCGTCACCCGGATCGGCGATGTCGACGCCCCGATCTACCCGCGCTCGTCCAACAAGCCGATGCAGGCCGATGCGATGGTGCGGCTCGGTTGGTCACCGACCTCGGAGCAGTTGGCGCTCGCGTGTGCGAGTCACGACGGAACCGAGCGTCACGTCGAGGTCGCGCGCAGCACGCTCGCGGCGGCAGGGCTCACGGAGACGGCGCTGCAGAACACGTCCGACCTGCCGCTCGACCGGCCGACCGCCGACGCGCTGGTGGCCGCCGGGGGAACGGCCGCACCGGTCCTGATGAACTGCTCTGGCAAGCACGCCGCGATGGTGGCGACCTGTCGGGTCAACGGGTGGCCGATCGACGGGTACCTCGACCCGGAGCACCCGCTCCAGCGCGCGATCACCGCCCGCATCCTCGAGCTCGCCGGCGAGGTCGCGCACATCGGTGTCGACGGATGCGGAGCACCGGCGCACGTGCTGCCGCTGCACGGGCTGTGCCGTGCATTCCGCACGCTGGCGACCGAGCAGGGCCCCGTGTGGTCGGCGATGACCGACCACCCTGCACTGGTCGCCGGCGAACGCCGCGACGCCACCCGCCTGATGCGGCTCGTTCCCGGCCTGATGGCGAAGGACGGCGCCGAGGGCGTGTTCGCGGCGGCGCTCCCCGACGGTCGTGCGGCAGCGGTCAAGATCGCCGACGGGGCGGGCCGTGCCGCCGGGGTGGTCGTCGCCTCGGCCCTTCGCACGGTGGGCGTCGACGTCGACCCGGGAGCACTCGGACAGCCGATCCTCGGTCACGGTGAGCCGGTCGGCCGCGTTCGTCCGACGTTCGGGAACTGACATGGCGGCGCCCGAGTTCCGTCCGCTCGACGACG
>CAXAWD010000317.1:0-5050 GCA_963972325.1 uncultured Acidimicrobiaceae bacterium | reverse complement strand
GGCTGGCCACGACCGCCGAGCGTGGCCACAAGTTCGAGTGGCTCAACCGCAACCTGTTCCTCCGCAAGCGTCCGGCGTGGAAGGTCCGCCGCAACGCGGCCTGGGCGCTCGCGTTCAGCCTGGTGTTGATGGGCGTCGTGGTCGGCAACAACCTGCGGGCGATCGTCAGCCTCTCGGGCCAGTAGTCCCACGTCGTCACACATCGACGATCACGACACGGACGGCGATCACGACACGTAGAAGGTGTCGCCTTCCATCCAGCCGAACAGCTCGATCGGCGTCTCGGCCCAACGGACACCGCCATCCTCGGTGAACTCGACCTCGATCGCTCCGGGGTTCATCACCTCGACGCTGCGTCCGCCGCACTGCGGCGGGTACGACTCGGCGAGCGACTCGCACATCCGCAGCCCGGTGCCGTCGTCGACGAGCATCGCAGCGACCACCACCGTGGTGCCCGACTCGCCTCGGTCCTCGGCGTCCAGCAGCTCGCCGACGGTCAACGTGTCGCCGTCAGCCGTGGCGACCACCCCCGCCGAATCCGACGTTCCGCCGTCGTCGTCCGAGCCGCCACAACCGCCCACGACGAACAGGGCGACCGCTGCGAGGCCGAGCCACCCGAGGATCACCCGGAATCGCCTGCGCTCGGGATGGACCTCCGGAGACGGATTCGAAATCTTCGTGCCAGCAAACATCATGGCTCCTTCCGACTCCATGCTGCCGGGGTTCTCGCGGCGCCACCAGGGACCAACGGCCCGAGCACCCGCCACCGGTCAGAGGTGCAGGCCGCACTCGGTCTTCTCGGTGTCCGCCCAACGACCGGCGCGCGGATCGTCGCCCGCGAGCACCGGACGGGTGCACGGCCAGCAACCGATCGACGGGTAGCCCCGATCGGTGAGCGGATTCTTCGGCAGGTCGTTGACCCGGTGGTACTCCTCCACGTCGTCATCGGTCATCGACGCCAGCGGATTGATCTTCGTGATACCCCGCTCGACGTCGAAGCTGACCACGGGAGCGTTCGATCGCGCCTCGCTGTCCGATCGACGCAGGCCGCTCGCCCACGCGGCTCGTCCCTCCAGCGCACGGTTCAACGGTTCGACCTTGCGGACGCCGCAGCAGCCGTCGGGGTCGTGCTGCCACCGGTCGGCGTCCGACTCCTCGAGGTGCGGCCGGATGATCGTCAGGTTCAGGTCGAGCTGTGATCGAAGGCGTTCGGCGTACCAGAGCGTCTCGGCGAACAGGTAGCCGGTGTCGATCAAGGTGATCTCCACGCCGGGGATCGTCGTCGCCGCGAGGTGGACGAGCGTCGCGTCGCCGAAGCTGGCGGTGACCACGAGGTCGTCGCCGAACCGGTCGCCCGCCCAACGCAGGATCTCGGCGGGCGAAGCGTCGTCGAACTCCTTCGACGCCCGATGGATCCCCAACAGGTCGGGAGCGAACGTCCGGCTCATGCTCCCGCCCCCACGGTGGCGAGCTGCGTCGGCGCATCGGCAGTGTGGTGTTCGCCGGCGGCCGCACCGATGACGAGCACCGACGGCGCGGCGACCGGCCGGACGCCGAGCTGTGCGAGTGGGCCGCGCCAGGTCTGCTGGTCCAGATGGGTGGCGCTGGTCACCACTGCGGAGGGTGTCGCCGGGTCGAGCCCATGGAACACCAGTGAGTCACGGATCCGCGAGGCCCGCCGTGCGCCCATCAGCACGACGATCGTCAGACCGGAGCGGACGAGCGCCGCCCAGTCGAGCGGGTCGGAGCCTCGGTCCTGGTGTGCGGTGACGATGCAGACGCCGCTCGACACACCACGTTCGGTGACCGACAGACCGGCGGCGAGCGGCCCGGCGAGGGCCGAGGTCACACCGGGGACGACCGACGCGGCGACCCCGGCGGCTTCGCACGCCCTGACCTCCACGACGCCGCGTCCGAACACGAACGGGTCGCCGCCCTTGACGCGGACGACCGTGTCGAAACGCCGACCGAGGTCGACGAGCAGGTCGTTGATCCGCTCCTGAGTGGGTCCGGGGCGACCGGGCACCTTGCCGACGTCGTGTCGTTCTGCCGTCGGGGGCACCTCGGTGAGCACGTCGGCCCCGATCAACCGGTCGTACACGACCGCGTCGGCCTCACGGAGCAGGCGGGCGGCCTTCACGGTCATGAGTTCGGCGTCGCCGGGGCCGACCCCGACGATCCACACGGTCATGCCCGGCCCCCGACGACCGCGTCGAGCAGTCGGTCGTGCAACTCGTCGCTGCGTCCGGCAGCGACGAGTTCGAGTGCGTCCCGGTCGAGCACGTCGGCCCACCCCTCGACCTCGGTCGACAGGCCGGCCGCGCGCACCTCGGTGCGGACGTCGGCGCACGTCGACGTGATGGCGAGGGTGTCGTCGTCGAGGATCGCGTCGATCCGTCGTCGGAGCCAGGAGGCGGTCGCGGGGCTCCGGCCGCCGCTACTGATCGACACGGTCACGTCGCCCGCCCGCGAGACCGCCGGCAGGATGACGGAACAGTTGGCGGGGTCGTCGGCCGCGTTGCACCAGATGCGGCGCCGTTCGGCGGCGCGGAACACCGCGCCGTCGACCGACGGGTCGCCGGTCGCCGTGACGACGAGCCAACGTCCGCGCAGATCACGCGGCCGGAACTCGCGGACGATGCGGCGCTCGACGTCGAGCGCCGCCATCTCGGGCCCGTGCTCGGGCGCGACCACGGTCACGGCGGCGCCCTGGTCGACGTAGGCCTTCGCCTTGCGTGCGGCGATCCGACCGGCCCCGACGACGAGAACCGACCGTCCCGCGACCCGCAGCCCGACGGGCACGATCGCGATCGCGGCGCTCATGACGCCGCCACCCGGGCGCGTCGGCGGCTCGCGACGTCGGGGAGATCGGCGGCCAGCGCCGATGTTCCGAGACGGTCGGCCCAGTTGCCGAACCCCTCCCCCTCCGCGCGCTCGTCTCGGTACCGGTCGAGGAGCGGGCCGAGGACGTCGCCGAGCTTCGTCAACGGCACCGACTCGACCAGGAGCGATGCGAGGCGAGTGCCGACGGCGTCACCACCGACGAAGACGTCGTAGGCGGTCTTGGTGCGGCCCACGATGCCGAGTTCGGCGACGTACGGGCGGGCACATCCGTTGGGGCATCCGGTCACCCGGGTCTCGATCCGGACGTCGTCGACACCGCGTGCGCGCAGCAGGCCGTCGATCAGGTCGGTCAGCTCCGGCAGGATCCGTTCGGCCTCTCCCAGCGCCTGACCACAGGTCGGCAGCGCCGGGCAGGCCATCGACGACAACACCGTGAGCGACAGGTGACGAGCGAGCGGTACGGCGTGTTCGGCGAGGATCGCCTCGACGGCGTCGCGGTCGGCGGTGTCGATGCCGCACAGCAGGAGGTCCTGGTGCGGGGTCAACCGGATCTCGGCGGCGTGCCGTTCGAGCACGCGCCGCACCGCGGTGCGGCGTTGCATGTGCTCGGTGTCTTCGAGCCGGCCGGTGGGCACCGGGACCCCGAGATACCAGCGCCCGTCGTCCTGGCGGTGCCAACCGAGGTGGTCGCGCGGGCCGCCCCACTCGGGGATCGCGATCGGATCGGCGAGGCGACGACCGAGCCGCATCTCCACCTGCTCGCGCAGCCAGCCGATGCCGTGCTCGGCCACCAGGTACTTCAGTCGTGCGTGGCTGCGATCGGAACGATCGCCTTCGTCACGGAACACCTCGACGATCGCCTGCACCACGTCGCCGGCGTCCGCGTCGCTCACCCACGCCAACGGTTCGGCGAGCCACGGGAACGTGGTGTCGTCGGTGTGGCTGCGGCCGAGGCCGCCGCCGGCCAACACGACCGCACCGGGCGTGCCGTCGGGGCCGGGCACCAACACGAGGCCGACGTCGTGGCTGTACACGTCGACCGAATTGTCGCCGGGCCACGCGACGCCGATCTTGAACTTCCGCGGCAGGTAGGCGTCGCCGTAGATCGGCTCGGCGTCGCCGCCCGGTGCCTCCTCGCCGGTGACGGCCCGTTCGCCGTCGACCCAGAGCTCCCAGTACGCGTTCGACCGCGGCCGGAACCGGCGCGAGAGGGCGCCGGCGAACCGGTCGAGACGCTCCAGGTCGCGGCCCTGCTCCGGGGCCGACGTGACCATGACGTTGCGCACCACGTCACCGCACGCGGCGTACGTGGTGACGAGCCCACGGTTGAGCGACGACACCAGTTGATGGAGGTCACCCTTGTGCACGAAGTGGAACTGCACGCCCTGACGTGTAGTGATGCGGAGCCGACCGTCGGCGACCTCGTCGGCCAGGCGATCGATCTCGAACCACTGATCACGCGTGAGGATGCCGCCCGGCACGGAGCACCGCACCATGCACGAATAGTCGAGTTCCGCCTTGGCCCGGGCGAGCTCGCGGCGGCGGTCGCGATCGTCCTGCTGGTAGATCCCGTGGAACTTCAAGAGGGTGGTCGCTGCGCCGGAGAACGCGGCCGTGTCGTCGGCGAGTTCGGTGGACAGCGTGCCGCGCAGGTGGTCGCTGTCGGCCTTGAGCGTTTCGACGTCCGAGTGTGTCATGATGCCTTCTCCAATACCCGACTAGATCGGTCGAGTTTGAGAGTACTGCAATTCCCGACTAATCCAATCGGAATTAACAAGAATTCGCGCGAACGCCGGAACACGGGTTCGGGGCACGCCGACGACGAGGGAGCATGGTGCTGTGCGGCCTGTCGGGCCGGGCCCGGAGGCGGGTCAGCGGGAGGTGCGGCGCGGACGGGGCACCAGCACCGGCGTGGTGCGGACGTACTCCAGGTAGGTCGGATCGTCCCCCCACCGCTTCGCGCCGCGCCGCTCGAGCGCAGGGATGCCGCTGACCCGGATCAGGAGGATCGCCACGAACACGGGCGACACGAGCACCGCCCACCTCCACCCCGACAACACCGGCAGCGCCATGATCGCGATGCCCGTCCACAGCATGATCTCGCCGAAGTAGTTGGGGTGCCGCGACCACCGCCACACGCCCGACGCGATGAAACGGCCGGCGTTCGACGGGTCCTTGGGGAATGTCGGCTTCTGCTGATCGGCGA
>CAXAWD010000316.1:0-5051 GCA_963972325.1 uncultured Acidimicrobiaceae bacterium | reverse complement strand
TCAGATCAGCGGCCAGGGGTAGCGGTGGTCGCCGCCTTCGTCGGGGAGCCGGCGTTCGGTGACCAGCGCGGCCGCCCGTCGTTGCATCGCCTCGATCTCGTCGTCGGCGAGCAGCGCCGCGATGTCGACCGGGATGCGCTCGACCATCGGCGCGATGCGGTCGAGCAGCACGTCGTCGATCGACTCGCCGGCGAACTCCCAGATCACGGTGCGCAACTTGTAGGGCGTGCTGAAGCAGAGGCCGTTGTCGATCGCCCACACCCGGTCGTGGGCGAGGAGGCAGTGGCCCGACTTGCGGTCGGTGTTGTTGGCCAGGATGTCGAGCACGGCGATGTCGCGGCATTGGCCGTGCAGGTGGTCGTGTTGTTCGTAGATGGTGAAGTAGTGCTCGCTGTGGTCGGCATCGACGAACCACTGGAACGAGCCCTCACCGAGGGGGCCGTCACGGATCACGGTCGGTGGCACCACGCCGATACCCAACCGCTCGCTGAGCAGGTAGGCGGCACGTTCGCGCTTGTGGAGCCCGGGTTCGAAGTCCCACAGCGGACGCTCGCCGCGCACCGGCTTGTAGATCGCCCGCTGCTCGACGGTCGCGCCGTCGGGGCCGTCGCCACGCAAGGTCACAAGGAACGTGGCGTTCGAGCTCCACGGCATCCGGCCTTCGATCTCCGGTTCGGCGTTCATCAGGAACGCGATGGGGTCGGGGATGTCGGTGGTGGCGAGCCGCTGGTCGGCGGGCGACCTCAGTTCATTCTCGGGCATGCGTGTCCGTCGGGATCGATCGGCAGGTCACACCACTGGCAGTCCGGACGACCAGCGGCGACGACACGCTCGGCGTGCTCGCAGAACGCGGCCGCCTGGGCCCGGGTGACGTACACGCGGATGTGGCCGTCGCGGCCCTCGATCGGGTCGCCTTCGTCGTCGTACGCGCCGACCTCTTCGAGCTGCACGATCATCTTGTCGGAGCTGCGGTCGTAGCCGAGCCCGATCGGACCGAGCACGAACACCTCGTCCACCGGGGTGGCCAGCTCGAGCGCGCCGGCCATCGGCTTGTCTTCGGGCGGCGGCAGGTCGTTGAGGACCCGCTGGAGGTACTGCACGATGGCGGATACCTGCTGCTTCTCGCACTTGACCGCGACACGCCGGCGACCCTGGCGGGCCTGCAGGAAGAACGTGCGCGCCCCCGGCTCGCCGATCGCGCCCGTGGTGAACGCATCGACCTCCTCGAACTCGTAGAACACGCTCATGACGGCGTGAGGTCGCGGAGCGAGCCGCCGGTCGAGTTGACGGTGAGGGCGACAGGGCCGTCGGTCGACCAGGCGATGCCGCTGATCGAACAGGTGGAGATCACGATCCGCTGGAACAGGTCGAGGTGTGTGCCGAGCGCGTGGGCCATCGCGGCCTTGATCGTGTCGGCGTGGCTGACACACACGACGACGCCACCAGGGTGCGCGACCCGCAGCTTGTCCAGGGTGGTGACCATGCGCACCTGCATCTCGGTGAACGACTCGCCGTTGGGGAACCGGAACGTGGACGGCGCCTTCTGCACCGTGCGCCACTCGGGCAGCTTCATCAACTTCGAGAGTTCGGCGCCGGTCCAGTCGCCGAAGTCGCATTCGATGAGTCCCTTCACGACCTTGGGGCGCAGGCCGACCGCCTTGCCGATCGGTGCGGCGGTTTCGCGGGCACGCTCCATCGGTGAGGTGTAGATCGCGTCGATCCGGGCGAGCTCGGCGAGGCGTTCACCGGCGCGCTCGGCCTGCTGCACCCCGGTGTCGGCGAGGTGGAGGCCCGGCGCCCGGCCGGGGAGCAGCTTGCCGGTGGTCGGCGTCTGGCCGTGGCGGACCATCAGGATCGTCGTCGGCTTCGGACCGGTCGACTGTTTCCGGGTCGACTTCTTCGCTGCCGTTTTCTTCGTCGCCATGATCCTGCCAACCTACTGGCGATGGCTCCACGACGGCACCGCGAACTGGCTCGGCTCGAACGGGACGTGATCGGGTGCGACGCGTGCCCGCGACTGCGCGAATGGTGCGAGCGGGTGGCGGTCGAGAAGCGGGCGGCGTACCGCGACGAGGCCTACTGGGGGAAACCGATTCCCGGCTTCGGCGACCCCGACGCCCGGATCGTGGTGCTCGGCCTGGCCCCGGCGGCGCACGGTGCCAACCGGACCGGCCGGGTGTTCACCGGCGACCGCAGCGGCGACTGGCTGTTCCGCTCGATGCATCACGCCGGCCTCGCCAACCAGCCGACCTCGGTGTCGGCCGACGACGGCCTGCACCTGACCGATGCGTGGGTCACGGCTGCAGTCAGGTGCGCCCCTCCCCAGAACAAGCCGACGCTGGCGGAGCGCGACACGTGCGCCCCGTTCCTCGAGCGCGAGTTCCAGTGGCTCGCCAACGCGAAGGTCGTGGTGTGCCTGGGCGGGTTCGGGTACGACGCCGCGTGCCGCCACTTCGGCGTCCGCCCGCGACCGAAGTTCGGTCACGGGGTCGAGGTGCCGCTCGACGGCGGCATGACCTTGCTCTGCTCGTTCCACCCGAGCCAGCAGAACACGTTCACCAAACGCCTCACCGAACCCATGCTCGATCAGATCTTCACCCGCGCCGTCGAACTCGCCGCCCTCGATGATTGAACCGAGACGGGAGCCGACGAGCGAAATGGTTCGGGCTGTCTGCGATGCCAGCCTGCGTGGCCGGGGAACGCTGATGATTTGATCGTGCGAAGGGCGCGCTCAGACGTGAGTGAGCGAGCGCCAGCGAGTGAAACGGTCGGCGCGGCCTGCGTGGCCGGGGAACGCTGATCAGTAGATCTCGATGAGGCCGGCGGCGCCTTGGCCTCCACCGATGCACATCGTGACGACGCCGTACTTGGCGTTGCGACGCTTGCCCTCCTGGAGGAGGTGGCCGGCGCACCGGGCACCGGTCATGCCGAACGGGTGACCGATCGCGATCGAGCCACCGTTGACGTTGTACTTCTCGGGGTCGATGCCGAGCGTGTCGCGGGCGTACAGGCACTGGCTGGCGAAGGCCTCGTTGAGCTCCCAGATGTCGATGTCGTCGATGCTCAGCCCGAAGCGCTTGAGCAGCTTCGGCACGGCGTAGATCGGCCCGATGCCCATCTCGTCGGGCTCGCAACCGGCGACCGCCCAGCCCTTGAACGCACCCATCGGCTCGATGTCGCGCCGTGAGGCCTCCTCGTCGGACATCATCACGACCGCTGCGGCGCCGTCGGACAGCTGGCTGGCGTTGCCGGCCGTGATGTAGTTGCCCTCACCGCGCACGGGCTGCAGCTTGGCGAGCCCCTCGAGCGTGGTGCTCGGACGGTTGCACTCGTCGCGGTCGACCACGTAGTCGACGATCGACACTTCCTTCGTCTCCTTGTCGACGAGCTTCATCTTCGTCTCCATCGGGACGATCTCGTCGACGAACAACTCGTGTTCCTGCGCCCGGGCCATGCGCATCTGCGACTCGTAGGAGTACTCGTCCTGGTACTCGCGGGAGACGTTGTAGCGCTCGGCCACGATGTCGGCGGTCTCGATCATCGGCATGTAGATCGCCGGGTACATGTCGGTCAGCGCCGGGTCCATCGCGTCGGGCCCACCCATGCCGGCGCTCTGGATCGAGATCGACTCGACGCCACCGGCGACGACGACGTCGACACCGTCGACCTTGATGTTGTTCGCTGCCATGGAGATCGCGTTCAGACCAGAGGAGCAGAACCGGTTGACCGTCGTGCCGCCGGTGGTGATCGGCAGGCCGGCGAGGAGGCCGGCGAGACGGCCGAGGTTGCCGCCACCGTGGGCGACGTTGCCGATCGCCACGTCGTCGACCGATTCGGGCTCGACCCCGGCCTTGTCGACGGCGTGCTTGATCGCGTGCGCCGCCATCGTCATCGGCGGCGTGATGTTGAAACCGCCACGGCCGGCCTTGGCCATGCCGGTGCGGGCGTAGGAAACGAAGACTGCTTCGCGCATGTGAGGGGAGCTCCTGTCTGGAATGGTCGAGTACTCGACGAACGTCGTGTTCGACGCTAATGAACCGAGCGTGCAGAATCCTTGCCGGAGCATCGCCGACCCGTCGTCGCGCCCGTCGTGCGGCGGCGCCGATAGCCTTCACGCACTGTGAAGTCCCGTCGTTCGATCATCGCCCTCGCCGCCGCCTCGGTCACCGTTCTGAGCGCCTGTGGGGCCTCCGCTCCGCCGGCCAAGGAGCTGGCGACCGAGATGGTCGACTCGATGGTCGAGCGCGACGGCCTCAGCGAAGCGGCTGCCGAGTGCATGCGCCAGGAGATCGAAGACTTCAGCCTCACCGAAGAGCAGGCCCAGGGGTTCAGCGACTTCGACGATGTCGCCTCGAAAGCCGACGGCGGCAACGAGTTGGCCCTGCAGATCCTGGGCGACTTCCAGGCTGCCCTCGCCGCCTGTCGGTGACCTGACGGGCGTCTGTTCTCGCAGGCGCGCGGCCGAATCGTCGGCTGAGCTGCTCGCCTGTCAGGACGCTCGTTCGAACAAGGTGTCCGCGGGTGGGTGACTTGGTGGGCGAGCCGTCACGTTCGATCGCCCGGTTCTCGGAGGCCCACTGTCGGTGTGCCACACGGTGCCGTCGGGTTTGACCCACGTCACGTGCCGCTCGGGATCGATCGTGAGGTTCCAGCCGCCCTCGTGAACGAGATGATGGTGCGTTTCGCACAGCGGGAGCAGATTCGCCATCACCGTGCGACCGCCGCGGGTGAACCACTCGACGTGGTGGATACGGCAGCGGGAGAACCCGACCTCGCAGTGCGGGTGGGCGCAGGTGCGATACATCGCCGCCAGCATCCGGCGCTGCTGACGGCTGGCGGTGCGCTGTTCGGCGCAGATCCGGTCGACGGTGCCGTCGGGTCGGACGATCACCGCTTGCAGCACGGCCTCGCAGCACAGCCGCTGCACGGTGGCGACCGGCAGAGGTGCCCCGTCGGCGGTCTCGCACAGCGTGTCGTCGTGACGGCCGTGGCACAGGCTCGAGGCGTCGGCATGGACGACGACCCGGGGCACGCTGGCGGGCGATGGAGCG
>CAXAWD010000315.1:0-5071 GCA_963972325.1 uncultured Acidimicrobiaceae bacterium | reverse complement strand
TCATGCGTGATCCTCATCGGCACGTCGGAGCGGTGGCGTGAGCGTGTCGCCCAGATCGGTGACGACGAGGTCGGCACCGGCATCGAGCAACGCCTGGCGATTGCCGCCGCGATCGACGCCGAGCACGAACGCGAATCCACCGGCGGCACCCGCCGCAACTCCGGAACTGGCGTCCTCGACGACGATCGACCGGTCGTACGAGACGCTCGAGAGGTCGGCGGCCAGATGGAACATCGCCGGGTCGGGCTTGCCGGCCAGGCCGCGTTCGACCGCGGTGATGCCGTCGACGACCACCGGGAACCGGCCCTCGAGTCCGGCGGCGCGCAGCACGGTGCGAGCGTTCTTCGACGACGACACGATCGCCTGCGGCACGTCGTGTGCGTCGAGCAGGTCGAGCACCGCTTCGGTGCCGGGATAGGGGGCGATGCCGTCACGCTCGAGCACGGTGTTGAACATGTCGTTCTTGCGGTTCCCGAGCGCACAGACCGTCTCGTCGCCCGGTGGATCGCTCGGGTCGCCCCACGGCAGGTCGACGCCCCGTGAACTGAGGAACGATCGTACGCCGTCGTAGCGCGGCTTGCCGTCGACGTAACGGAGGTAGTCGGTCGGGGTGAAGCCCCACGGTTCGAACAGCGCGGTCCACGCACGTTCGTGGATGTCCGCGGTGGGCGTGATGACGCCGTCGAGGTCGAACAGGACGGCGCCGTACGAGGTCCAGTCGACGCGCTGGGGGTTGCGCTCCATGCGGCCGATTGTACGCGGGGTCGGACGGTCAGACGGTGGGAGGCCCGTCGCGCAACCGATCGATCGTGGCGAGCGCCGGACGGGCCTGCCCGACCGCGTCCCACTGGGTCTCGAGCCACCAGGTCGCCCCGGCGTCGGCCCACGCGGCCGGTGAATGGTCGGTGTGCACACCTTCGATGATCACGTCGTAGCCGTCCCCGGGCAACGTGTCGCAGATGCCCGCGAGTTCGTCGAGGTTGGCCTGGCGGGCCGTGCCGTCGTCGATCACCTGGGGGATCAGACCGTCCCAGCCGAACGCGCGACTCATCGACCGTTCGTAGCCGATCGCGCCGACACACCAGATCGGCACGCGCGGTCGCTGGACCGTGTGGCCGATCGTGGGGAACTCGGTGGGCGACACCTGGTAGTGGCGGCCGTGGAACTCGTACGGCTGCCCCTTCCAGAGGCCGCACGCGATCTCGAGGCACTCGTCCATCAGTTCGGCACGTTCACGCCTGCCGCACTCCTCGCCGAACGCATCCATACCGGAGTCGGGGGCTCCGAGGCCCACCGAGAGCGTGACCCGACCGTCGCTCAGCCGGTCGACCGTGGCCACCTGGCTCGCCAGTTCCCACGGCCGCCGCCTCGACGGCGCGGTCAGCATCGTGCCCAGTCTGATCTTCGAGGTGCGGACGGCGGCGAGGCCCAGGCTGATCCACGAATCGACACCCCACACCGGCTCCCACACGAAGACGCCGTCCCAGCCGTGTTCCTCCGCGGCGGCAGCGAGGTCGCCGACCTCGGCGGCGTCCGCCCACGGGATCACGAAGCCGAACTTCATGATCCGATCGTAGAACAGATCGGCGTGACGTGCTCCGGAGTCCTACGCTCGCGCCCATGACCGTCTCCGTGCCAACCGTCTCGACCGCCGCCGCCGTCGCGCGCCAGGGTGCGGACGAAGCCGAACGACTCCGACGGCTGCCACCGGACACCGTGACGGCGCTGGGCGAGGCCGGGATGTTCACGATGTGTCTGCCCGAGGCGTACGGCGGCGCCGGCGAGGGGCCGGTCGCGATGATCGACGCTGTTCAGGAGGTCGCCGAGGCGGACGGGTCGGCGGGATGGTGCGCCGGCATCGCGTCGACGACGTCGTCACTCGCCTCGTTCCTCGACCCTGCGGTGGCGCGAGAGGTGTTCCCGACCGTCGGGACCCCGACCGGCGGGGTCTTCGCCCCGAACGCGGTCGGTACCCGCGAGGGTGACGGGTACCGGGTGACGGGGCGGTGGCAGTGGGGGAGCGGTACCCAACACTGCGACTGGATCGTCGGTGGGACGCGGTGCGACGACGGCAGCCAGCGGGTTTGCTTCTTCTCGCCCGACCAGATCGCGTTCCACGACACGTGGCACACGGCCGGGATGCGCGGCACCGGTTCGCTCGACTTCTCGGTCGACGACGTGTTCGTCCCCGTCGAGTACACGTACGCCGTGGGTGAGCCACCGGTGATCGACGAGCCGATCAGCCGGTTCCCGAACTTCACGCTGCTCGCGCTCGGCATCGCCGCGACGGGCCTCGGCATCGGGCGGCGAGCGTTGGACGAGTGTGCTGCGTTGGCGACGGCCAAGAAGCCGCAGTACTCGGGACGGTCGCTCGCCGAGAGCGCGTACGCCCAGAACGAGTTCGCCCGTGCCGAGGTCGCATGGCGATCGGCCAGGGCGCTGCTGCGTGCCGAAGTCGGCGCTGCCTGGGACGCGGCCGTCGTCGGCGAACCGGTCGGGGTCGACCCCCGTGTGGCGATGCGGCTGGCAGCGGCCCACGCCGCATCCACGTGCGTCGGCGTGGTCGACACCGCGTGGACGCTCGCCGGCGGCACCGCCGTGTACGACGCGAGCGTGCTGGGCCGCTGTGTCCGCGACGCTCACGTCGTGACCCAGCACATCATGGTCGCGCCCAAGCTGAACGAGACGCTCGGGCGCCACCTGCTCGGTGTCGACTTCGACGCCGCGATGATCTGACGCGAGGGTTCGACGCCCACCAGAGTTTTTCTTGACGGTCCGGCTCAAGCACCTTGTTATACGGCCGATGGGCCTCTCGTGACCCCGAAGTTGAAGACCCGGAGCCTGGTCCAGCTGGTGGCCGGTTGTGTCGTGCTGTTCGTCGTGCTCGCGGCGACCGGGCTCGCACTGGTCCGGCTCGAGGCGTCCCAGCGCTCAGCGTCGGCGGAACGCCTGGTCGTGGCCGAGGCAGCCGAGATCCGAGCCGCGCTCGGGGAGCGCCTGACCCAGAACATCAACCTCGCACGAGGGCTCCGCGCGTTCGTGATGGCCAATCCGAACCTCGGCGATCCGGAGCGATTCGACATCCTGCTCAGGGAGTTCTACGTGCAGGGCGAGGACATCAAGAACATCGGGGTCGCCCCCGACAACGAGATCTCGCACGTGTACCCGGTCGAGGGAAACGAGGGCGCCATCGGTCTTCGCTATGCCGAGCTGCCCGAACAGTACGCAGCCGTCGAACTCGCGATGGAGACACGCGAGAGTGTGCTCGCCGGTCCGGTCGATCTCGTGCAGGGTGGTCGCGGGATGATCGACCGCACGCCGGTGTACCTGCCCGACGGCCGATACTGGGGCGTGGTCAGCCTCGTGCTCGACGTGGACAGCATGATCGACAGTGTCATCGCCGAGGTCGACGGATTCGGCCTCGACTGGGCTGTGCGAACGGTCGCGAACGACATCTCGCCGGAGCGCTACGTCGGTGGTCGAGTGACGGTGTTCGATGATCCGACCGCGGTGTTGACCATGGCGGTGCCGAACGGCAGCTGGGAACTCGCGGTTCGACCCACCGTGCCCGCCGGCGGCAACGCGCTCCTGATCGCGTTCCAGGCGTTTGCGGTCGTCCTCGCCGCGGCGATCAGCGCGCTCGTGTTCGATCGAAATCGCGACCGCTGGCGTACGCGGATGTTGGCGCTCCACGACGACCTGACCGGCCTGGCCAACCGACGACGGCTGGAGGCTCGTGCCGAACGCGCCTGCGTCGCCGCCCGACGAGACGGCCACCCGGTGAGCATCGCCTACGTCGACCTGGACGACTTCAAACCGATCAACGACGCCTATGGTCACCAGGCCGGAGACGAAGTGCTGCGCACGGTCGCACGACGCCTCGGTGGCCTGGTACGCAGTACCGACACGATCGCACGGGTCGGTGGCGACGAGTTCGTGGTGCTCCTGCCCGAGACCCGACCGGCGGACGCCAGAAAGCGCGCCGAGGAGTTCGTCGCCTCGATCGAGCTCCCGGTCCGCTACCACGGCCACGACCTCCGTGTCGGTGCTTCGTTCGGTGTCGCGAGCTACCCGGACGACGGGGACTCGTTCGACGCCCTCCTGGCACACGCAGACTCCGAGATGTACAGCGCGAAGGTCGGCAGTGTCGTCGCCTCGTCGGTTGCGGCGGTGGGCGAGGGTCGCACGGACGTCGGCGACCGCACGCTGGCGCCCAGCGGCAGCGGGCTCGATCGCGCCTGAGCGCCGCCATCGCCGCTTCGGATCAGGGTGCGCCCGACGGAGCGAGCACCTCGAGCGTCCGTCGAGCCGACGGCGAATCCGGCGCCGGGGGCACGAGGCAGATCTCGGTGATGCCGACCGCGGCGTAGGCCGCCATCTTCTCCCTGATCTCCGACTCGGAGCCGACGAGACCGACCTGGTCGACCAGGTCGCGGGGCATGCGGGCGAAGATCTCCTTCGGCCCGGGACGGGTGCGGGCGAAGTGGACGCGTTCGCTGTAGCCGGCCTCGGTGAACATCTCGCCGTAGCCGGGCGCTGCCAGATAGCCGACGAGACCGCGCGTCAACCACGCGCGCTCGGCGTCGGTCGGGTCGACCGCGACGCACAGCCACACCGCGGTGTTCGGATGTCGGGGTGCGAGCCGTGCGGCGCTGTCGACCGTGACCATGTTCAGCACCATCCGGTCGGCCGCACGAGCCGCCTCGACCGCCTTGGGCCCGAACGCGGCCACGGTGACCGTCGGCTTCGGTTCGGGTACCCGGGGCAGCCGGTACCCGTTGACGCGGTCTCCGACGAGCTCGGTGCGGGTCCGGGCGAGGCGGTCGGCTGCACCGGCTCGGGAACGGCCGTGCCAACGGGCGACGATCGAGCTCGAGGTGCCGAGCGCGAGGTGCGTGCCGCGACCGGTCGCTGCCACCGTGGTCGCCGCCATCGCGATCTGGACCGGGGAGCGGACGGTGACGGCGAGCGGGCCGAGCACGAGCTCGATCCGCTCGGTGCGGGCGGCCGTGATCGCGGCGAATGCCGGCGCGTCGACCTTCGCCATCTCGGGAACCCAGAGTTGTCGGTA
>CAXAWD010000314.1:0-5073 GCA_963972325.1 uncultured Acidimicrobiaceae bacterium | reverse complement strand
CGCTTGACGCGTCGGAACAGGAACGACCCGAGCCGGAGCGCCCAGACGACCACCATCGCCGTGACGACCACGCCACGGGTGTCGAGATCGTCGGCGAGCAGGGCGGCGACCACGGCGACCGTGACGTAGGTGGCCGCGCCGGTCAGGTCGAAGTAGTGCTCGGTTCGAGCCGCGTTGGACGGCACGAACACCACCCAGTTGACGGCGAACGCCAGCGCGCCGCACAGCGCGAACACGGGGACGCCGCCGACGCGCACGCTGCCGTCGCTGCCGGCGAGCACCATGAGTGCGGCGACGGCGAGCACCACCGCGATCGCGATCATCGGCGTCCGCCGCTTCGTCCCCACCGCGACGACACTAGGCGGGCGACGGGCCCGCGATCACTGGTGGAGCACGACCTCGCCCTCGATCTCGACCGGGATGCCGAACGGCAGCGCCGCCACGCCGACCGCACTCCGGGTGTGCGCGCCCGCCTCCGGGCCGAAGATCTCGAGCAGCAGGTCGGAGCAACCGTTGATCACCGCCGGTTGCCGGTCGAAGCCCGGAGCCGAACACACCATGCCGAACACCCGCACCCAGCCGGCGATCCGGTCGAGGTCGCCCAACTCACGTCGGAGACTCCCCAGGATCGACAACGTCGTGAGACGGGCGGACGCGTACGCCTCCTCGACGGAGACGTCTTCACCGACACGGCCGAACGGCCCGCACAACGACCCGTCGGGCGCCTGAGGACCGTGCCCCGAGAAGACCGCACGCTCGCCGACGACACGAACCAGTTCGAACGGCAACACCACGCCGGGAGGGGGCACGATCTCTGGTGGAAGCTCGAGGCCCAGCTCGGCGATTCGTGTGTCGATGATCCCCATGTCGTCCCTCTCGTCCTGCCTCTCGTTCCGCCCGGTTGGTGGCGAACACGACGTTAGCGACGCGTTCCGGGCAGCCACCGCTCCGATGTCGCCGAGGTCCGCTCCCGCGGGCCCACTGGTAGGGTCCTGACTACTCAGGTGCTGCCGCTCATCCCTCCAGGCTGGTCGTACCGGCCTGAGACCAGAGCGAGGAGTTTGTATGAGCCAGGCGAAGTTCCAGAAACGACAGCGGGAAATGGCGCGGGCCGAGAAGAAGAAGGCCAAGGAAGCGCGCAAGCAGGAGCGCCAGGAGGAGGCGGCCGAGGCGGCCGACGCCCCGGCCCCCGATGTCGACGCCGGAAACGTCATGGCCAAGCTCGAGAAGCTCCACCAGGACTTCGCCGACGACAAGATCGAGTTCGAAGAGTTCGAGGAGACCAAGCAGGAGCTCCTGAGCAAGCTGCAGGTCTAGTTCGACCCCCGGTCGACGGGTCTTCGTCGGACCGGTCACCTCGTCGCGCCGACATCACGGTCGAGCGACCGGCGCGGAAGATCCACCGCCACGACGCGGTGTTCGACTTCGCTCCGTTGCCGAGCGGCGACGTACAGTGCACGGCGATGCCGGCGGCCACCGACTCGACGATCCACCACCTCGTGCCTGACCCGACGAGCGACCCCACGTGAGCGCCGTCGACCCCCGAACCCCGGTCATCATCGGGGCCGGACAGATCAACGACCGCGACTACGGCTGCGAGCCGATCGACCTGATGACCCGATGCGTGGAGGCCGCGCTCGACGACACGGGCGCAGCCGGCGCCGTGCGGCAGGCCGTCCGCGACGTGCGGGTGGTGTGGGGCGTGTGGCCGTACGTCGATCCCGGCCGCCTCGTCGCCGAACGGATCGGTACGCCCAACGCGCGCACCACGATGACCACGTCGGGCGGCAACCAGCTCTACGACTTGGTGATCGACACCGCCGCCCGTATCCAGTCTGGCGAGCTCGACACGGCCGTGGTGTGTGGCGCCGAGTCGCTGCGCACGCGCCGCAGTGACCGGGCGCGTGGCACGACCACCGAGTACGTGACCGAGCGCGAGGGCGCAGCGCCCGACGAGCTGCTCGGCACGGAACGCGACATGTTCGCCGACGTCGAGAACGAGATCGGCGTCAACGTGGTCGCGAGGTTCTACGCGATGGCCGAGACGGCGCTCCGGCACCGTCTCGCCGAAGATCTGCACGAGCACCGGATGCGTATCGCGGCACTGTGGTCGCGGGCGAGCCACGTCGCAGCGGGCAATCCCGACGCGTGGCTCCGAACGCCACTCGATGCGGAGACGATCGCGGCCGAGTCCGAGTCGAATCGGCCGGTGGCCAGCCCGTATCCGAAGCTGATGACGTCGAACCTCAACGTCGACCAAGGTGGCGCGGTCGTGATGTGTTCCGCCGGCACTGCCGAGGCCGCGGGGGTTCCCGCCGACCGATGGATCTTCCCGTGGTCGGGCGTGGGGGTCGCCGACGAGTGGCACGCCACCAACCGATGGGCGTTCGACGAGTCGCCGGGCATGCGCGTATCGGGCACGCGCACGCTCGAGCTGGCGGGCATCGGCCACGACGACTGCGCGCTGATCGACCTGTACTCGTGCTTCCCGGTGGCGGTGCAGCTGACACAGCGCGAGCTCGGCATCGACCCGGCCCGCGACTTCACGATCACGGGCGGGCTCACGTTCGCGGCCGGGCCGCTCAACTGCTACTGCATCCTCCCGCTCACCCGGGCGGTGCGCCTGCTGCGCGAGGCGCCCGGCGAGCGGGCGTTCCTCACCGGCAACGGCGGTGTGTTCACCAAGCACAGCGCGCTGGTGCTGTCGGGCGAGCCGTCGGCCGGTGGGTTCCGCACGAGCGATGCTCAGGCCGAGGTCGACGCGCTGCCGTCGCGCCCGTCGCCGATCGCGCCGGCCGCTCACGCGACGATCGAGACGTACACGGTCACGTTCGATCGCGACATGCAGCCCGAACGGGCGATCCTCGCCTGCCTCGACGATGCGGGCAGCCGCCACTGGGCCGAGTCGACCGACGCCGACACGATGGCCGAGCTCCTGACGAACGACTGCTGCGAACGCGCGGTCTCCCTCGACGGCACCAACGCCTCCCTCGCCTGACCGACGCTGCGGCGTTGTTGGCCTACGACTCGTATCCGAGTCGGAGGGGCACCCGCACGAGGTCGAAGTCGAGCGGGTCGGTGGCGTTGATCCGCGTGAAGTACAGGTACGGCGTCTCGCCCGTGGTGTCGTAGCTCATCGACTCGCTCGCCGGGTCGATCAACGTGGCGTACGGCTCGAACGGCGGTGCGTCGGCGGTGTAGACGAACTCCGCGGCCTGGATGAACACCGGATCGGTCCAGGTGATGAGATCCGTCGACGTGGTGAGGTACTGGCCGTTCGGGCCGTGGTTGGTGAACCCTCCGATCGCGACGAACCGTTCGAGATGGGTGTTCCAGGTCAGGCCACCGATCGGCGGTGACACCACCGACGCGCAGTCGGCCGGCGCGTCGACGCCGCCGTCGTACGCGGATGCGGCGAAGGAGAGGTCGAAGCCGTCGCCGTCCCAGGCCCGCCACGACGACGGGTCGTCGATCGTGTCGGTGCGGAGCAGGCAGGTGGACTGCACGCCGCGGTCGCGGCGGTCGTCGAACTGCGCCAGCATGTAGAAGTGGCCGTCGGTCGGGTGGCGCACGATGTTGCTCGGCTGCCACATCGCCAACAGGCCGACGTCGTGTTCGTACGGCACGCCCGGTGAGGCGATCACGCCCGATGCTCCCGTCGACGGGCTGAACGTGGCGCCCCCGTCGGTCGACACCGACGAGGTCAGTTCGACCTGCTGGCAATCCCAGGTGTCGCCGGTGCAGACCTCACCGTCGGGGGTGATCACCACCGTGAATTCGGTGGCGTCGAAGCTCGAGTCGGCACCGGCGGCCACCACGAAGTCGACGGACTCCCCCGCCGTCAGGTCGAGGTCGAATCGCTGGTCGACCCCCGGGTTGCCGTCGTCGAGCACCTCGGACAGCAGAACCTCGTCGCCGCGTTCGACGGTGACAGTCACGCCGTCGCCCCCGGTCGCGCCTCGCTTCGCCGAGACGTCGATGACGTACCGGCCGTCGGCCGGTGCGGTGTAGCGGCGGACGGCGTCGCATCCGATGTCGGTGTGGGCACCCCAGAAGTCGACGAGGCACAGTGTGTCGCCGTGCCGGTAGCCGGACTCGGCGGGAGCCATCTCGACCAGGCCGGCTCCGGTTCGGGCGAGGTACGACCAGCCCTGGTCGCCGTAGTCGTTCAGGATCGCGCGCCGCGAGTCGGCGAGGGCCGCTTCGTCGCCGTGGTACTCGTTATGGATCACGGCGTGCACCGTCTCGCCGTCGTCGGTGTACACCGCCGCGATCCACTCGAAGTGGGCGTGCGCGGCCGGGTCGTGGTCGTAGCTCGACGGGCGGATGATCTCGCATGTCGGTGCGACCTCGTCGAGGTTCGGGCCGACGAGGCGCGTGTTGGAGGGGGCCGACAGGATGATGCTGGTCGAGCCGTCCGCGCCGCGGAACGCCCGTGCGGGCAGGTCGGGGCGTTGGAAGTCGCCGCACGCCTGCTCGGAGTAGTCGTACACGACCTCCTCGTCGCCGATCACCTCGACCACCACGACAGGAAGAGGTTCGGGAGCCGGCACCGACGTCGTCGTGGCGGCCGGGGCCGTGGTGCTGCCCGACGGCGACGTGCCGACAGGCGTCGAGGTGCTCGACACCGCGGTGTCGACCAGGTCGGTCGTCGATGCGGCCGACGGGTCGGCCGACGAACCACCGCACGCCGCTGCGACGAGAGCGAGCAGGGCGATGGCCGCTGCTCCGGACGGTCGGGGGCGAACTGCCCCGGCGGCGGTCACGTCGGGTGCCGCGTCGGCGGGCCGACGATGTCGAGATCGAGGCGTGCACGACGGCGATGTGGCTCGGCGATCCGCACCGAACGCAAGGTAGCAGGCGCTCCATCACCCCCGATCCGGACGAGTCGCGCGCCTGCCCGCCCTGCCCGGGTCTCCTTGCGGCCCGCGCCGGGTACACCTACGGTTGGGTCATGTCGCTGCGAGGGTTCTTCAGGGCGCTGTTCCGCCAGCGCGAGACGCCGCGACCGTCGCCGCACAGTGGCGACGAACTCGCCGACGAGGTCCGCGAGACGATGGGTCCGCTCGCCGG
>CAXAWD010000313.1:0-5078 GCA_963972325.1 uncultured Acidimicrobiaceae bacterium | reverse complement strand
TGCTGAGCCGTCTGCACGACAAGCAGTTGACCCGCCGGGAACGACGTGGACGTGCGTACGCCTACACCGCGATGGTCACGGAGTCGGAACTGATCGCATCGCGTATGCGAAGCGAGCTCGCAACGTCGCGAGACCGTACCGACGCGCTGAGTGGTTTCGTCAGCCGGCTCGACCGACGCGACCGCGACGCGCTGCGCCGGCTCCTCGACTCGGACCGACCGTGAACCTCGACCGGTTGGCACCGCTCGCCGTCGCCGTGATCGTGGCGGTGGCCGCATCGGGCGGCCACCGGCGGCTTCGGCCGGCGACGTCGGCGACGCTGTTGGCCGTCGTCATGGCGATCACGGTGGTTGCCGCCGTTCCGTCTGCGCTCGTTGCAGCGATCGGATTCGCCGCCCACCCTCCGGCCCTCGGCGGCGGATTCGCCTGGTGCCACGACGTATTCGGTGTCCACCCGTACCTCGACCCCTGGCTCGGCGCAGCGGCGGCCATCTGGAGCACGATCGCGATCTGGCGCGTGGCTCGGGTCGTCCGTTCGACTCGGCGACTGCGGCGAGCCGGACTCGGCGGGATGGAGGTCCTCGACGACGACGCTCCGTATGCCTTCACGATGCCTGGCCCCGCAGGTCGGGTCGTGGTCACGACCGGCCTGATCGCCGCGCTCGACCCGCCTCAGTTCGCCGTGGTGGTGGCCCACGAGCGGGCCCACGCCCGTCACCGGCACGACCGGTACCTGCTGCTCGGCGACATCGCCACGGCGATCGTGCCGCCACTCGCCCCCGTTCGTCGCCGCCTCCGGTTCGAGCTCGAACGTTGGGCCGACGAGTCTGCCGTTCGCGACACCGACGGCGACCGCCGGAACGTCGCCGAGACGCTCGCTCAGGTGGCCCTCCTGGCCGACGACCGGGGTGCGTTCCGCCTCGGGTTCAGCGGGCTGGGTGTGATGGCCCGGGTCGAAGCGCTGCTCCGACCACGGCCGCTGAACCATCAAGCGGCGTGGGGCATGACCTTCGGCTCGGCAACGGCGATCGTGGCCGTTGCAGCGACCGTGCAGCTCCACCACAGCCTCGGCCTGCTCCATGTCGTCTGCCCCGGCTGATTCAGAACGAGCCCGCACCGGCACGACGGGTCGGCGCACGAGTCAGTCGTCGTAGTCGTCGGGTGTGAATTCAGGGACGGGGCGAGCATCGGCCTCGCTCCGGGTTGTGACCACACCGTTGTCGTCGATGTCGTCGATCAGCCAGTTCATCTCCTCGATCTCGCGCTTCTGGGCCTCGATGATGGCGTCGGCGAGTGCTCGGACTCGCACGTCGTCGATGTCGGCCCGTGAGCTCGTGAGGATCGCGATCGAGTGGTGCGGGATCATCGCCCGCATGTACGACTGGTCGTCGACGGTCGACTGGCTGCGCACCAGCCACAGCGCGAGCACGAAGACCAGGGCACTCCCGGCGAAGATCGCGACGTTGACGACCCGGCTGCGATACATGCCGAGCATGAACGACAACATGATGACCGCCATCGCGGCCCCCATCACGAACGTCATGAAGAAGCGGGTCTCGCTCCAGCGAACATCGCCGGTTCGGTACGTGTTCGCGTAGGTCAACAGGAACATCGCCACCATCGATGTCAGGATCATGGCCCCGAATCGCCAGTAGTGGCGGACGCCGGTCGTCGAGCCCCCGTCGCCGGTGCCGCCGGTCGTGTCGGCGTTTGGGTGTTCGTCGCCGACCACGTGTTCCTGGTCGGGGGTTACCTCGGGTTCGTTCGACATCGTCGCTCCTCACGTCGCTTCTACTACAGAACGTCGGAGACATACCCGCGTCGGGATCGCCGAAACGTGCGCGGCGGCTGCGCTGCGCCCGTCAGCGCTGGGTCGCGAGAACGGTGGGGGTGGCCGCTCCAACCGGAGTGGCCACGCCGCGTGTCCGTCGGCGTTCACGCAGGCGCACGATCAGCACGGTCAGACCGGCGGCGCCGACCATCACCGAGATACCGACCGCAAACGGGCGCACCGAGTCGGTGACCTGGCTGCTGATCACCGTGCCGAGCGCGGCACCACCGGCGAGGCGGACGGCGCCGGTGAGCGCCGATGCGGTTCCGGCGAGATGACCGACCGGGTCCATCGCCGCCGAGTTGAGGTTCGGCATGAGGAACATGAACGACGCGAGCAGGAGCGCCAGGGTCGGCATGAACAGCCAGAAGTCGGGTTCGCCCGACCCCAGGGTCTCGACGACCAGCAGGGCGCTGAGTGACACCATCCAGGCGAATCCACCGGCGACGACCCGATCGACGCCGAAGCGTTGCACGAGTCGGCCGTTGACCAGCGCCGCAAGACCGAAGCCGGCTGCGACCGCACCGAAGATCACCGGGAACTGACCTCGCCGGCCGAAGATGTCGCTGATGACGGCCTCGCTGGTGGCGAGGTAGACGGTCATGATGCCCTGGAGGAACACCGACGCGATCGTGTAGCCGCCCGTGACGCGGGTGCGAGCGACCTCGACGAACCCGCGACCGGTCGACCCGACGCTGAGCGGACGGCGGCGCTCAGGATCGAGCGTTTCGGGCATTCGGAGCGACCAGAATCCGACCGCGGCGGCGAACAGGACACAGAACCAAAACGCCGCCTGCCACGGCAGGACCGCCACGATGCCGGCACCGAGCGCCGGGGCGAACACGGGGACGAGCACGAACACGGCCATGATCTGCGACATCGCCTTGGCCATGACCTCGCCCTCGAAGCGGTCACGCACGATCGCCGTGGCGACCACCCGTGCGCCCGCAGCGCCGACACCCCAGACGAACCGGCTCGCGAGCAGCAGTCCGAACGTGGGCGCGACGGCAGAGCCGATCGCACCGATCACGTAGATCGTCATGCCCAGGTAGAGCACACGCTTGCGCCCGAATCGGTCGGTCAGTGGGCCGTAGGCGAGGTGGGCGACGGCGAGCCCGAAGAAGAAGTAGGTGACGACACGCCCGGTATCGGCGGAGCCGTCGCGGAGCCCGAACGTGTCGCGGATCTCGTCGAACGCCGGCAACATCAGGTCGATCGCGACCGCGGTGAGCGCCATGATCGCCGAGATCATCGCCAGCAGATGACCGCGGCTCAGCGGGAAGTCATCGGAGGTGGCCGTTGCCGGCGATGCTGGGGGATGCACCGTTGCGACCCTAACGGGGAGGCCTGCGGCGCGAGCGAGACGTGACGACGGTCATGTCCGACAAGGTTTGTTCGCGTTTCGGCCGTAGGGTCTCCCCCACGACTGGCCACGTTGGTCCGTCGAAACGAAAGTAGAGCCATGCAAGGCACAGTGAAATTCTTCAACAGCGAGAAGGGCTTCGGCTTCATCTCACGCGAGGGTGCAGACGACGTGTTCGTCCACCACTCCAACATCGTCGGCGAGGGCTACAAGTCGCTCGACGAGGGCCAGAAGGTCGAGTTCGACATCGGCCAGGGCCGCAAGGGCGACGAAGCCCAGAACGTCCGCCCCGCCTGATCACCAGATCTCGTTCGAGAGCCGCCGACCTTCGGGTCGGCGGCTTTCGTCGTTTTCGGGCCGGGTTGTCCGCTGGCGGCGCGGCGGTGCCGGTTCGGTGACGCCGGTTGCGCCGCGGGCTCAGAGGATCTGGGCGACAGCGTTGCGGATCGGCAGGTTGCCGGACACGACTTCGATCGTCGTGTTCACACCGTCGGCGACCTCGATGAGTTCGGCGAGCACCGCGGCGACGTCGGCTCGGGGGATTTCGCCACGCTCGACCTCGGCGCCGATGTCGACCGTGTTGCCGGCGTCGTCGTCGGTGAGCTTGCCGGGCCGGACGATGATCGCGTCGATGTGGGCTTCGCTGACGGCTTCGTCGGCCGCGGCCTTGGCCCGCAGGTAGACGCTGAACGTCTCGTCGTCGTCGGGCGGGTCGTCGGCACCCATCGAACTGATGATCACGAACCGGCCGGCTCCGACACGCACCGCCGATTCGACCGACCCGATCGCACCGTCCCGATCGAGCGTCTGCTTGCGTTCGGGCCCGCTGTCGGGGCCGGCGCCGGCGGCGAACACGACCAGGTCGCTGCCCCTCAAGGCGTCGTCGACGTCGTCGGGTGACGCCGCTTCGAGGTCGCAGAGCACCGGCTCGGCGCCGTCGGCGCGGATGTCGTCGAACTGGTCGTCGTTGCGGACCAGGCCGCGGACGGTGTGGCCGCGGGCCACGAGCATCGGTGTGAGCAGGCGGGCGATCGAACCGTGGCCGCCGACGATCGAGACGATCATGAGCTGCTCACCGACCGATCGGTGTCGACGGTGGTCGTGCCGGGGGCGGGTTCGGTGGGGTCGGTGCGCACAGGTGGCTCCTCGTGGTTGCGGACGACGACCGCGTACCCGTCGGTGCCCACCGTGAAACGCCCAGCCGGCAGGCCGACCCGTGACCGGCCGACCACGGGTCAGGGTTCGACGACGATCCAGCCCCGGCGTTGCAGTTCGGCGGCGAGCACCGCGTCGGGGATCTCGCGGATGGCCTGTTCGGCCGGCGACAGCTTCTCGACGGCGGGCGGTGCGTCGGGGATCTCGCCCCGGTGCTGCGCCTCCTGCAACTCCTCGATGAACGCCTCGGCTTCGGCGACGGTGAACTTGCCTGCGGCCTGACGCTGCGTGAACCCCATCGGCCCGCGGGCGTCGCGGAAGTCGGTGTGGCCGGCTGCGTTGAGCAGCTCGCGCAGCTCGTTGACGAGCCGCGAGCCGGCGGCGGGACCTGATGCTTGTCCGAATGCCATGTGTTTCAGTCTCCTCGATCGGTAGTGGTAGCGGTGGTGGGACAGGTGGTGGTCGTCGGGCGGTGACTCACAGGGCGACCGGGCCGCCGGCGTTGCGGCGCACCGGGGGCGCGCCCCAGGAACGGCGACCGGGTGCGAGCCCCATCGCGGCGTAGCCGTCGAGCAGCCAGCCGGCGGGTTCGTCGCCGAAGGTGTAGCCGACCAGGTCGACGTGGGCCCGGCGGAAGACGTCGCCGTGACCGCCGCCGACGCCGGCGAGGACGTGCGCGAACTCGTGGACGACGGTGGCTGGCGTCATCTGGGGTGCGGCCAATCGCAC